>CAYZDF010000077.1:0-10954 GCA_964477085.1 uncultured Gracilibacteraceae bacterium
GGATCTATATTGACGTATAGTCCAACCTATGCATTCAGAATCACCAGAGACATTACGCTGACAGCGCTATTTTCAGATATGCCAGTGAAGGCAGTTCCCACCTTGATATTGGATGATAATGTTACTTACGCCGCAATTGATTCTGAACATGTAAGTATGAGAATACTCGGAACATTTGTTGTTCCAAACGGATATCAAATCAAAGAATGCGGTTTTATCTCACTCAAAAATTCCGATCCGGGTCTCGGCCTGACCCTAAGTACAGCAGGGATTACGCGGGTAAATGCAACCAAATCACTCAATCAGGCGGGACAAGTACACCGATTAATAAGAACCACCTATGGGGCAGAATTCTATGTGCGCGGATATTTGACTTATGAAAATAGCGCTACTGGAGAACTTGAAACCATCTACAGTGCGAATATTGTTAAAGCGGTTCAGAATAAATAAGAAAGAAGGGGCGAACATGAAAAAAGAATATGAAAGTCCGGAAATATGGGTTGAGGAGTTTGAAATAGAAAACCCGCAAGGCAATTTATGCAGCGGCATTGATCCCATAATTGATGTGGGGCTTCCGGGATACGAATAGAATAAAAAACCGAGCAGGCAGGATCGTATCCTGCCTGTTTGAGTGTGGAGAACTAGTTGCATATAAAAAGGACGTTTGCTAGAATAATTTAGAAGGAAAGATTTTTGGAGTTGATTCAATGCCAAGATCAGAAACAAATAAAAAGTTTAATTATGCCGATTATATTTCTTGGCCGGATGATGAACGCTGGGAGATTCATGAAGGAGTCCCCTCTATGCTGACTGCTCCTTCCTGGCAGCATCAAGATATATTGGGAAGCCTTATTCAGCAATTTAAAAACTATTTATCTGACAAGCCTTGTAAAGTTTTTGCCGCTCCTTTTGATTTGCGGTTGCCGGAGCCGGGACAAAACGATGAAGAAAGTATCAATGTTGTCCAGCCGGATCTTACTGTGATATGTGATCTAACGAGACTTAAAGGCTCAGGATATTTTGGGACGCCGGAGCTAGTGATAGAAATCTCTTCTCCATCGTCAGGTAAGATAGATAAGATCTTTAAATATAAGATATACGAAAAAGCCGGTATCCCTGAATACTGGATTGTGGAACCAACTGATAAGACAGTTACCGTATTCACACTGGGAAATAATAAGCGTTATGAGAGGCGAGGAGCCTATTCTGAAGACGACAGCATACCCTTAAGCATTTTTCCGGATTTTTCAGTAAATCTCAAACACGTTTTTGAAGGTATCTAGCGTGAAAAGCTTATATTTTACCGAAAAACTACTATGCGCCATGTCCAAAATACCTGACTATCCGCTGACCATCGTGGAAGCGCCGATGGGTTACGGAAAAACCACTGCTGTCCGGGAATTGCTCAGCCGTTCTGAGGTTAATATTCTGTGGCAGCGTATTTATGAGCATTCTCTGAGCAGTTTCTGGAACGGGTTTTGCACCCTTTTTAGCAAATCAGATGAAGCTGGTTCCCAGAGTCTTCTGAACCTGCAATTTCCTACGGACAGCGCAGCACGCAGGACGGCATTATCTTTGCTCGTACGCATGCAATTGCCTGACCATACGGTAATCGTGATTGACGATTATCATTTGGCAGAGTGTGAGGAAACCAACGCCTTTCTTGAGTTTCTCATTAGAAGTGAAATTCTGGATTTGCCAATTGTTCTGGGTACACGCTATACTGCATTTCCCAGTCTGGAAGAGTTCAAGTTAAAAGGGTATCTGCATTATATCGAAAAAACAGCATTTGAGTTTAGTCCCGCTGATATTTGCGCCTATTACAAACAGTGCGGGATAGATCTTCAATCTGGAGAATCGGAAAAATTGTATGCCTACTCTGAGGGCTGGATCAGTGCGCTTTACCTGCTAATGCTTCACTACAAGGAAGGGGGCAGCTTATTTACGACAGCCAGTATTTACAAACTGGTAGAAAAGGCTGTATACGAACCCTTTTCTGAAGAGATCAAAGAGTTTCTCCTGACGCTGTGCATTTTTGACAGCTTCAACCTGGATCAGGCGGCATACATGTGGAGAAAAGACAATGCCCGTCAATTGCTGGCTGAGGTTATCGGCAAAAATGCTTTTATCTATTACGATGCTGCTGCGAAGACCTATCAAATGCACAATATTTTTACTAACGTTTTGAAAGATATCCTGGCAAGCGAAAACAGGCAAACAGGCCTGTATGCAAGAGCAGCCCAGTGGTACCTGCAGACCGGAGAGTATCTAACGGCGATGGATTATTTTTACCGGTGCGGTGATTTTGAAAATTTACTGCGTGCTTTGGAACTGGATCAAGGAGATAGTTTTTTCCAAGAGAACAAGTCTGTTTTAATTGGGTATATGGAAGAATGCCCGCCGGAGATCAGGTCCAGGCACCATCTGGCCCTTTTGGTCTATGCGATGTTTATGTTTGTGAGTAATGAGACTGAGTTGTTTGGCAGGACATGCGCTGAATTTATGACCAACCTTGAGGCGGATAACACCATTCAAGAACATGACAAGAAAGAACTGTTGGGGGAATATGAATTATTATTAAGTTTTACCGAGTACAATGATATCAACAAGATGTCGGAGCACAACCGGAAGGCCTGTCTGCTGCTGAGTCACCCTACTGAAATCTATGATACCAGGACAAGCTGGTCTTTTGGCTGTCCTTCGGTCTTATACTTATTTTACAGGGAGAGCGGCAAGCTCAAGCAGCATGTTGAGGATATCAAACAAGCCATGCCTTACTATTATCAACTGACTGACGGACACGGCAGCGGCGCCGAATATGTCATGGAGGCCGAGAGGTATTACCACCATGGTGATTTCCAAAATGCTGAGATCAGCCTCCGTCAAGCCATGATCAAAGCGCAGGCCAACCATGAGGCAGGGATGGCACGCTGTGCCGGATTTGTGCAAATCCGTTTGGCCTTGCTGCAAGGGGATTTCACTCTCATCCAGAAGCTCTTGACAGACATGCGTCTGGATATTGTCAGAAGCAGTGAGCATTATTATACCATTGAACTTTGTGAAGGTTATCTATATGCCGTCTTGAAACAAAAAGAAAGAATTCCCGAATGGATTGCTGAGGGAAATTTAGATAATACCCGGCTCATGTTTCCGGCATATGGCATGTTCAACATTGTCTATGGCCGGGTACTCCTTATGAGCGGCGAATACCTCAAACTGATTGGCAGTGCAGCGCATTTTTTGGAGCTGGCCTCAGTTTTTCCGAACCTGTTGGGTCAGATTTACACCTATATCTACCTGGCGGCAGCCAACCGGCAAATCGCCAGGCCGAAAGAAGCTCTTGCCGCCCTGGAGCAGGCCCTCGCCCTGGCCCTGCCGGATCAGATGTATATGCCCTTTGTCGAAAACTGTGATTACCTGAAGCCTCAGTTAGCGGAACTGCAGCATAAGGGAAGCTGGCGCAAGGATATTGAAAAGATTCTCAAACTGAATGATGCCTATCAAAAATCTCTGGAGCAAATAGCCCGGGAGTTTATGACCGGAAATAAACCAGTTCTGACCAAAAGAGAAGCGGAGATTGCCAAGCAGGCAGCGGAAGGCTTATCCAACAGACAAATCGCTGAAAAACTATATGTTTCTCAGAATACGGTAAAAACCCAGTTAAAAAGTATTTTTGAAAAACTGGGGATTAGCTCAAGGGTCTTGTTAAAACAATATATTGATCGATAAGGGATGCAATTATTTGCTTATCAAACGATATTGCAGATATGGCATAATATGTAAAATTAATCTTGACATCAAATGACAATAACATATACTAATAACAAACATATGTTTGGGAAATATTTTTTGAGGGGTATTGGAGATGGATGATAAGGTTTACAATATGCTTGAAAAGATATTCATAGATATGGAAGAGATTAAGTCCAAGATGGCTACGAAGGAAGACATCGTTCATTTGGAAGGCAGAATTGTTAATTTAGAAGACAAGTATGTTCTTATGGAAGATAAATTTGTCAAATTGGAAGATAAATTCGTTCTTTTAGAAGAAAAAATGGATAAAAACCATAAAGCGTTATATGACGGGTACCAGCTGACATACGAAAAGTTAAGCTCGTTTGAAGAAAAGTTGAACAGAATTGAAAATAAGGTTGAAAAACAAGATCTGGAAATAAAAGTGATCAAAAGTTCAGCAGCTAATTAATTGGTTAAGGACGATATATTGATCCATAATATTCAGGATAAATCACCCAGTGGGTGATAGAAGGCCAAAAAAATCCACTATACAATGATGTATAGTGGATTTTTTATGCGACCGGCATGGGCGCAATCTAATGAGGAAGTGATAAGTTTTGCAGATCAGCCAAGTCGTACCCCTGGAGGATTACCGTCTCGAGGTGCACTTAACGAACGGCAGCAGTATTATTCTGTACGTCCAGAGCAGGCTGGAAACAGCCAGGTTCGCGCTGTTAGCCGACGAGATATTTTTCCGCCAGGCAAACACCGACGGCAGCTATATCCGCTGGCATAACAAGGTTGAAATATCCGTCAGCGAAGTTTTTCAGCTAGCCCAGAAGTGAAAGTCGAGACGAGTCACATTCAGATCTGCTCGGTGACCCTAGATTCCTAAGAGTGTTTTCAGAATAGACCCCATGAGCCGCTGATGCGTCTCACCAGCAGAAGATGAAAACGAGCGAGAGCTGAATGTGCCGAGCGAAACCTTTGCGCCGCTCCTTGCCGTCCGTGGCACCGCGGCATTAGGCCATCCGTGGCCGTCAGGCATAGGAGCGTTACGACGGAACAGGATGTTCCTAGTGTCTTGCCAGTCAAGGATGACGTAAGGCAAGACAAGAAGGAAGCGGAGCGGCGTTAAGAAGCGCCACTGGTTCACTTCAGGTATTACCCTGAGGTTTGGCGCTTTAGCCGCGCAGCTAACTGAGTAGCACCGGCGCCGTGGTGAGCTGGCACTTCAGATCTCGCTCGTGACCCCAAATTCTTTTTCAGAATAGAGAAATGAAAAGAAAAGGAGTGAGTAAAGGAGAATGTATAAAAAAGGGATTTGTATTGTACTGGCTGTCTTTTTACTGCTAACAGCTTTGCCCTTAAATTCACTTGCTGCAGCGTCATCTGGCAATATGCAGCTAACAGCGCCAAATCAGATACCTTCAAAGCAGGTTCAGGCGCAGCAAACCCTGCCCAAAAATAGTCAGGAGTCTGCATTACCTGCAAGTAAAAAAATGAATCCTATGACTGGCAACCAGATGAATGCCTTGCTGGCATCCGCACCCAAATTTTCGGTCCAAAGCACCAGGGAAATCAGCGAGGTACTGCAGCCGCCGAAAAAAACAGTTGCTTACGCGGCGGCAAAGGTTGCCGACATCCTGCCTTGCCTGCCGACCCAGGTGGGGGTTAAACTTAGCGATGGTACCCAGGTATTGGTGGAGGTTCAATGGAGTACGGGAAATCTGGCTTTTGTAATGGATTGGGATACCTGGGAAAACAAAGCAACCATCAGCGGCTCCCTGGTTCTGCCGGACGGTATCACCAACCCGGATAATCTCCAGGTTTCTTTGACTCTGGTCCAAAACGCAATCTATACTACGCCCAAAGGCTATGCCGACACGGATTTTCAAAGCCTGTACCTGTCTATGAGCCGCTTCTTGTCAGGAGAGACGGATGGCGATGGAATTCCGGTCTACCTCCCTCCGGAACAATGGACGCCGGTAACCTGGGTGACCAAAGAAGTCCAGGGGGTACCGACTAAGTTTGTGCAAAGTATCAATTTGGATAACCTGACATCACAAACAGATGCCAGTGAGTGGTCTCCCCAGTTGGATAAGCTCGTCAGCTTAAATGAACTGACGACCTTAAGCTGCCAGAACAGCGGCATGATTTTTTTACATATTTTTGATTGTCCCAAGCTAATGACGATCGATTGTACCAATAATCGAATCACGCGAATAAATTTGGGCAATTGTCCCAGTCTGACCCGGTTGGACTGCGCCAACAATGCCTTGTCGTTTCCAAGAATGCTGGCCAAATCTGATTTGCCGGCAGGATGTGACTATATCTATGCCCCCCAGGACCCTTCGCTTGGGGGTAACGGAGGTTTTGAAACGCCTTCATTTTCACTGTCTTTAAGTGGCCTTACTGAGGATCTTGGCGAAGGGTATTACCTGACAACACACACCTATTTGCATGATGACGACCCCTACCCCTACGGTGCGCCTTATTCCACAGTCTGGGTAGACCAGAACGGCGATATCGTTCCCCATCAGCAAATAGAGGGTGACTTTGACGAAAACTACTACGATTACGTCTTTATTCCTGTTGCCGATGGTTCTGGAAAAACGCTGCACCGGGTGATCAACCACAGCGATTTTCCGGGACTTACGGAAATCAGTCCCGCCGTTACCTTGCCAATCTATGGTTTGCAGATCCAGTCAATCACGTTGACCCCTCAGGGTGAGGGAACGGTCTATACTGAAATAGATTATACCAACCACCGGGTCAATATCTATCCGGAGGGTGTGTCTGATTTTACCAGCATCGATTATACCTTGGCCATCGCTGCCGGTTCGACGGCCAGCCTGCCGCTTTCCGGAACCTTGGATATTTCCGCGGACATACCGCTGACAATTTATGATGCGGAGGGCCATCAGCAGCAGTGGACCATTGGCCGGGAAGCAAACGCTGAGACAGGGATTCACAGCTTCAAACTGGCGGAAGACCCGGATGCGCTGGTGGAAATCCACAGCGACATTTCAGCAATCTATGTGGGACTGTCTTCCCAGACGATTCCGCTGACCGGACTGACGCCGACCATCGTCACCTCAGCTGGGGGAACAGTCGCCCCTGCTTCGGGTGTGACGCAGGATTTTACCCAGCCGGTAAATTTTACTGTAACTTCGGAAGATGGAGCTGAGACCTGTGGCTGGAAAGTCTATGTTGTTTACCAGGATGGGGACTGCACCTGCGGTGATTCCGTACTGGTTCTGCCCGGAAAATCAGCGAAAATGCAGCCCAGGTCATCCTCATTTGTAAATAATGTGAACATGGTTCAATCCGCTTACCTGACTTCTGATATCTCTCTGGAACGCTATCCCTGTTTTGCGCCGGGACATTCAGAGCAGCAGCCGGTGTATAGTTACCGGATCGGCAGTATCAATGAATGCGGAGCGGCCTTGACCAAAACCTTTACCACTCCCAGCTTTTCCGCGGTTTCGTTCTTAAATCCCGGCAAGTTCAGCTTAATTGCCACGGCTGAGTTGAACGGCAAGTCCTTTGAAACGGAATCGCAATTCGAGATCCTGCCCTACGCCGATAATTTCAAGCTGCTGACCACCTCCTTGAACGCCAATGTCGGGGATACCGTCACCGTGAAATGGAACGACGACAGCCTGAGCACCCATCCGGAGAACAGCTACACACTTTATTATAGCGACGATATCAGGCCCGGCAGTTCGAATAGGGAAATATGCACGGTCACGGGCGTGAGTGAAGCAACTTTTACTTATAGTGAATATCAGGGAGGGTATATCCATGTCCGGAAGAATTTGCCGGACGGCAGCTACTTGATCTGCAGCGCACCGGTAGAAACCGCCAAGATGAAGCTCAGTGTGGATGTAACGCTCCCTAAACTTGAGGACGGCGATACCGGTTGTTTTGACAATCAAGATTATGTCATTGACTACCAAATTACCGGACAGGACTTGGCGGCGTATCAAGATCAAATCAAGCTTTACGCCGAAATCAGCTATCAGGGAGGACCTGACCAGATTCCCGGGGTAAGCGTGCCTTTCACCGATTTTGAGATCACCGGCTCGCAAATCATCCTTCATCATGAGAGCTATCCGCAGTACGATTATCATACGTATGGGAACCCGCTCTTTTATCTGAAGGTAACCGTCAGTAATATCGATGGATCTTTCGTGCATGATGAGTTAGTGAATTATAGAGAGTTTTACATTCACAAGCTGCCGAATTGGGCCAAAAACGCGGCTGTCTACGATTATAAAAACCAAAAACTGGACGCCGAGCATCCGATGCTGCTGGGACCGGGTTTCCTGGACCTGAATGCACTGACGATGGCGGATGTGCTTAAGAACGGAGACAATCCCATTCTCTACACCTGCGGCTTTGCCGTCAAGGATTTGGTCGACGGTTATGAGCATATGGGTTCCGGCTGGGATTACAGCATCTCCGATGAGCGTGTAGCCGAGTTTGAATACCAGACCAACTATGCCACGGATGGGACACCGATCAAATTCCCACGGGCCATTGTGGCCAAAAATGACGGGGAGTGCACCGTAACCATTAAAGACTCCTTTACAGGCACTGTCCTGTCTTTCCCGGTCAAGGTCAGCCTAGCCAACGATACCCTGGTCTGGTTTAAGGTGATTAATGGGGATAAATACTGGTATCCGTTTTCCAACTTTATCAACTATGTTGGGACCGATGGCATCCTTGCGAATCCAACCGTTACTTATCTGACAAAAAACGGCACTAAGAAAACAGTGACCGGGGATGCCCAAGGCAATGTCTTGATTTATGATCCGGATGGCCTCACGGGAGAGGTTGAAGTGAAAGTGCCTTTCCCGGGCAACCCGCTGAAGTTTTACTGGTACGGCGGCAAGCTGGAAATGGATACTGTCTTTAAGAGCACGGCCTGGGGCAGTATGGATTGGCTGATCCGGAACGGGAGCGCGCCGAGGTACCAAATGCTGCCGGCCCGTCTCAATGACCTATATACCGACCCCACCATGAATTTTATGCTGAAACCGAATGAAGACCTGGGGAAATTTACCGGCTTTGAGGATTATGGCCGCTACAGTAACGCCGCCCTGGAACATATCCGGGCCAAGGTGTATGTACTCAATGCTGCGGGCGAAGAAGTCTTTGCGGCCCCGGCCAATATCTATCACAGTTTTTTACAGGTGACGTGGGATGATGCGGCCAAGGCGGCCTTGCTGGATGATGAAGCCAAAGTACTGGTAGAAATGGTACCGCTAACGGAAGAGCCGGGTACGCTGACCTACAGCATTGTCGGGACCGACAGAGAGTATGGCGCAGTTCCGGTAATCGCCTCAGACGGCAAAACCATGACCTTTACACCGAATACGTTCGATTCCTTTGGACAGTATGTGCACATCACGGTGCGGGCTACCAACAATCAGACCGGCAAAACCTTTGATTTTGTGGTTGAAGTCAGTGTGTTTTATCAAGTCAGGCCAAGTAATTACCCCTATCCTCATGTTACTTACGACGAAAGATATACAGAAACTTATACGCTGGATTTGGACACATTATATACCAGGCCAGTAATTCAATCCACCCTTTTTGAACGGACAGCCGGCGAGCTGCGTGCGAGCAGCCAGCGTTTCAATGGCAACGTCAATGTGGATGTGCCGGTCAACGTTGGACGCAAAAACGGAGTGGAGAACACCGTAGCCAGCTTGCTTCTGGTCGATCAGAACGGCAGTATGCAGGAGGCCAGTTCCCGGACAACACCGCTGGGCATTACACCGGACAAACCGATCACCATGATCTCCTACCTCAAATCCACGGCGGAAGATGCGCTAAACGGCAATGACTATACCATCGAAGCCTACAAGAACAGCGATTTACTTCAACAGGAGTGGCAGAAAAGCTATTACCTGGGTTCCGGCGATACCAAAATGAAGTACAAATGGTATGTCAACGCTATCAAGCTGGACAGCAATTTGGTTCCGCCCACAGACTACTTTAAGCCCAAGTATCAAATTCTAAAAGACAATGGCTCGACAGCAACGGTGACGGCTAAGTTTGAAGCGGTGAACCCGGATGGTCTGGTCCCGAATCCCAAACCTCCTGCCAGTTTACCCTTTACCGGGTCCTTAAGCAGCGGCGCTTTCAATACCGGCGTCATGGGGAGTGGCAGTATTCCCTTTGAATTACCGGCGAACTTGAATGTCGAGGTCCAATATGATTTCTCTCAGGGCAATCTGGAGGGTACCTTTAAAATGCTGGTCGGTTATGGCAATGGGACAAACGCCCAAAGCGGCGGCCGCTTTGCTTCGGACTATTCGGAAGCCCTCAGCGCTGTCAACAATATCCGTTACGGTGGTGTATCCAAAGGGGGCAAAGCCAGTCTGGACTTCACCGTGGCAGGCTACGTAAACGGGATTGTCCGTTATGTGAACGGTGAGTATAAAATGATCGCTACCGGCGGCGGAATTATCGCCAGTGCCGGATTTGAATACAACTGGTGTCAAAATGCCGTCGTAGGGTTCATCCCTGTCTACTATGGGATTGACATCGGTGCCCAACTGTCTTTGGATGCCAGCATTGACGCTTACAATTTTGATGAGGCGCAAGCGATTAACGGCGATTATGAGATCGCCTACAAGGCCATTGTGGAAATTGCCGGATACGTAAAGATCAGCGGCGGCATTGGTTTTGATATCGGTATCGTCGCAGCCAAAATCGGTGCTTTCGGCCAGCTGGATATCAGCTACAAAATCGGGATCCTCTATGCCAGCGGCGACACAAGCACCGGCGGGAAGTTCACGTTTAAAGGGACCATCGGCATTGAAGCCATCGTTAAATTTTTATGGTGGAAAAAGCGTTATGTCTTCTGCGATGCCGGGTTTACCTATACCTACACCCATGGCGATCAAACCGTTTTTGATGACGACGATGAAGTCGGATCTGCCGGTTCCAAGATGTCAATTATGGCGATCCTGCCCATGTCCGACTATAACCCAAACGGTAAACCAATTGGGCGCTACGTCCTGCTGGATACCGGCTATGAAATGGAAGACCGCGACTACCTGGCCAATCCGCAGCGCTGGAACGGCGATAAAAACATGCTGCGCATGATGAAGGCAGTGGACCTGGGAACGACGACCAAAAGCCTGCTGACCAACGCCTATCCTTACGCTTATCCGATTCTGGCCAGAGACGGCGGAACCAT
>CAYZDF010000078.1:0-10834 GCA_964477085.1 uncultured Gracilibacteraceae bacterium
GAACAGGGAAGAATGATACCGAGAGTACGCCCTCCTCCTTCTCCATCTGTTTCATGGTGCGGAAGATCTTCCTGAAGGGGGGAAGTAGGTCGATGTTCATGCCTCCGCCCTTGAGGAGTCTCATCTTGGTGACAACCATGACGGGATCGATCTCGCCGGCGACGGTGCGTAGGAGCAATTCGGTGGCCTTGTAAGCCGTTTTGAAGTGGTCGCGGTGGGGGTTGGTGCGGTATCCGACGATGATGTCGGCGTTTTCGGCGCGGCGCACCGTGTTGTTGGCGTGGAGGTCGAAGCTGACCGATATGACGAAGCCGGGTGCGGTTATCTCCCTGATCTCTTTGATTATCTCACCTTCAGGGTCGAACATGCCCTGGACGCCCATGGCCCCGTGAAGTGAGAGGTATATGCCGGAGGCACCGGGGGTTTTTCTGACGCCTTCGAGGATGGTGGTTTTGATTCCCTGGTAGAAGGTGCTGTCTACCGGTCCGCCCGACATCGACTTGGCATGAACGAGTGGGATGGTGGTGACCATGCCGCCTCCAAGTTCTTCGATGGCGGTGAGGAATCCGGCGAGCTGGTTTCCTTCAGCAATGGCTGATGCGATTACATCGTTGCCGAAGAAGAGATGATCGGCTCTAAAATCGCGCTCACTGGTTATAACCGGATTGAAGGTGTTAACCTCATGCATGAATTCGGCATATAGGATTGTTTTCTGCCCGTTAAGGGCGACGGGCTGGGATTTTTTTGCGCATCCTGCTGTGATGATCAGTGCTGCGAGTGCCGGGAGAATCTTTACAAGGTATTTCATGGTGTTATGGTTTGTGGGTGCGGGTCGGTTTCAGGTAGCTATGTTAGTAAATATTTGGGTGAAATGGAAATGGGGGTACCTGGTTACTGGTTTACCTCGCTTGCGGCTCGGTGAGCTCGCCCGACTATCGCCGGGCTCGGTTCTGGTTGCAAGTTGCTGGTTCTGGTTACCGGTGGCCAACTATTTGTAATTAGTAGCTGGTTCAGTAGCTTTATGGCTGAATTGCATGCTGTCAAAGGTAAAAAAATCATCTCCCCGGAAACAATATCCTGAGCGTTTGATGCCAATAGAAAAGGGCTTCACCTTGTGCTACAAATTTCAATCTTTTATTCAGCTTTAATCATTGAGAATAACTTTAGGAATACTTGTTTTTTCTTTAAAAAATTGTTTTAAATCCTCCATCTTCCCGCGCCTTCCCGCATAATGAAATAAAGTCGTAAAATTAATGGCATAACGCTGATAAGCATTATTTATAATATGCACCAGTTCTCTTCCTTGAAAGGCAACGAATAGATTTCTTTCACAGAAAAGATCAACTATCATCTTTTCAAGTGTAATGGTTATAATCTTTCCAACCGTTTGCACAGGTGCTTTTGAAATCAATGACTGTAGAACTACGGGTTGTTCTTTTTCAAAAACATATCGCTTTAGCTCCTTTTCATCAGGTTGGTAGTATACTGTTCCTATGTTCTGACTTTTTAAAAAATCAAAAACAGGTTCCAACGCATCCTTCTCAACCTGCAGAATAATAAGAAATTTGCCAGTAATATGAAGTGAAAATTGGTTGACAGATTTGGTCGACCAGATGCAATATTTCAAATGCCGGAATTGCTTCCCAATTTTATTGGATATTTTTATTTCAGTCTCTTCGGCGTCAGGTTTGAAGTAGGGTTTGACATCAAGAGTAAAAAGATCCTGAGTTATCGGCATTATTATCTTCTTAGCCTTTAACTGATGTATTCTCCATCGGAATGTTGATCCCTTTAGATCCGGATCATATTCTCGATAAAAATCCCAAAGGGCTTCTCTTTTAAAGAATTTTTCTTCTTTAAACCTCCGGTTCAGTTGTTCTATTATAGATTCTTTAGTCAAGTCGCTTAAATGTTAAACCTTACAAATATAATTAAAAATCAAACAATAGACAGCAAATTCACTATATTGTCCTTTGTTTGAAGTTAAACAAGAGACAAGAAGGCTTCATCCGTAACGTCGGTTATCAGGCTGATTAAGCAGCAAGGGCTACGCAGGGAAAGGGGCCTTCGGTCCTCTCAGGGCGCAGGGCGGAAAGCCAAGGGCAAGGGTAAGGTTGTTTGCTGGATAAATCCTTTGTTTGTTAGTCCATGCAGCACTTCTTGAATTTTTTGCCACTTCCGCAAGGACAAGGGTCGTTCCTGCCTGTTTTGGGTTCGGTACGAACAGGTTCGAGTTGTACGAGATCTTCATGGTCATCAGACGCGTCAAAGTTGTTCGTATCAGTATCGAAAACATCGTCAAGTTTTGACAGATCAAGCTTTACCTTTTCATTTTTACCTCCTTCGATGATAAAAGATGCAAGCGCACCAATATTTTCCAGTTCCTCTGAAATATTCTCCTTAAGGTCGGCGAACTTAGCAGGTTTAAATTCAATTGATTTACGGAAGATCTTCTGTTCCTCGAGAAATTCTGTTTCGGAGACACTGTCCGGCTTATGCCATGTGTGAACGAATTCATATTTCCACAGATCATCCGTAAACTGGCCGATGACGATTCCTTTCAGCCGTTTTGACTCATTAATGAATCTTTCATAGACCCCCGTGCTAATCAATCCAACACTCAACAGGAAATCATAAATATACACACAGCCCCAAAGGACGGCTGTCATTTCCGTTTTGTTATCATAAAATATACTCCCTGCCTGTTCGGCAAAATGCTTCTCAAACCTGGCCGGCTTAATATCAAAATAGAGTTCAGGAGGCCCCTTTTTCTTTTTTGGGAGGTTGGCTTCCCAATAAGGAAGCATCCTTTCAAAGATCCTGCCACTCAATCCAAATCCAATATTTCTGGCTTTAGCATACTTCATGAAATACCACTGAAGTGTAAATCTGAATTTTCTACGGTCACTGTTAAGGTAATCAATCAGCACATCCCTGTCAAAAACATCAGTAAACAAATCCTGTTCAATGGTTGACGTCAATTTCTCGTCCGGGTCAAAGTCGTATTTCTCCATCACCTTCAGAAGCCGGTCTTTGGGGAACACAAGGCTATCTCTTTGCCAGCAGCTCTCAAGTTCCCGATAGAGTTTCCATATTGCCAGGCTATATTCCGGAGAACCCAACAACTCTTTGCAGCCAGCCACACTGTCAAAATTTTCTTCAACTGCCTTGTTTAACAGATCATTATACTGGTAAAAGAGCAGAGTCTTGAAACTCAGATAATACATGTCAAAATCATGGACAGGTTCCCTTCGGAAATTTGAAAATGCATCCCCGACCTTATCGCCTTCGCCATAAAAACAGTAATAATCAATCAGATGACCATCAATGTATTGAAAATTTTCATGGTAAAGAGCCGGTTGTTTGTCCCTGATTAAACCAATAAATTCCATAACCCGTCCGAACTCCTTTGCCGATACATTTTTTTCAATTTTCTCCAGGATTACTTCCCCGGCATCATATTCTTCCAGAAAACCGGTCGGTAATTCTTTTGAAAAAAAATCACAGGTGATATCATAGATATCAAGAATATTCTCATTGGTGTACTTTTCCCAAAATTCTTCAGTTGTCATGTTCTAACTTTTAATAAATGTTGCATTCTTACCAGCTTTCTTCTTATTGTCAATTTTCTGATCACTATGTAATATTTGGCATCCAATGTTACAATAACTTTTCTTAATTACAAGAACTGTGATAACAACATTTCATTCCGGCCTGCATTGAAAACGGACGGTGATTCCTGAGCAAAACGGACAGCACCAGCCCTTGAAACAGTTAGTGGTATAGTTGCATAGGGCATGTGGAAAAATGTCAGGGTTAAGAGGTGTGGAGTAAGTGGAAAAGGCAACAGGGCAAAGGGGATTTCAGGTGTGCTCCCATTCGGTCGCGAGCTCGCTGCGCCCGGTTGCTCCCATTCGGTCGCGAGCTCATCCAAGGCCTCGGTTCAGGTTAACGATATCAGATCTAATATTCTGCCCCAGGTAATGACTGAGGAAGATGAATTTGTCTCCTGGTATGGATAAAAGAAAAATCCAGTCAAGGCTATGGGCTTGCAGCGATGACTGGACGAGAAATACCAACGGATTAGAAATAGTGGGAAATCTGGTTGGTTCTCTTCCTTACTGCGATAAGGGAAACCAGATTAACGAGGGTAATCAGTCCATAAACCTCGTCTTCTCCCCAATCCTCATCAAGGACCCCTTCACCAAGTACCTCATTGAAAGTAACAGTCTCGACAGCATTCGGCGTTGAATCGGGAAAGTAAAAGACAGCAGGATAGGTATAGAGGAAGTCATCACTTCCTGTCAATCCTGAATCTGCCCCCCACAACTGGCATTTTACTTTAAAATGTCTGGAGGGACATGCCTTCATCATGCACAACTCCAACGGAGTGAAATTGATTGTGGCTTTAACAGTGGCTTGCACAGTCTTTCTTTTGCGATCATGTACCAGCGTGAGTACAGCACTTTTAATTGTTGCCATAATATGAGATTTCGTTATCCCGGTGCTTTAATTATCTGAATCTCTCCACCAGGAATAAAGGATTCCTGTCACTGATAATTAATCTTATTGTTAACTATGTGTCCAAAAACCATTCTCATTTTCAACTTCTCAATGCAAGGTCGTAATCCGCCAAAATATCGGATCATTTACGGAAGTAGGTCATTGATGGACCCGGACGGCCGACGAAGCATATGAAGCGGAAGCCGTACCTGAGTATATAACTCAGAGCCTGGCGCGCTTCCTCCTCAGATTGGTTAAAGTCCATTATCCAGTGGCTGCCGTCGACAATCTTCCAGCGGCCGTTTACGTACCGGGTCTGGACATTCAAGGGGTTGAATGAGATAGCATCTTCGCCTGCCAGCGGGCCAACGGGAGACTGACCATTAACGAGGTAGAACTCCATCGACGGTCCGGGTCGACCAACGAAGCACTGAGTATTCATCTTATAGTGCTTTATGATCTTCAATGCTTGCTGTGCTTCTGCTTTGTTCGCTCCGAAGTCAAGAAGCCACATGCCATTGACTTCAATCTTCCACCTGTTGTTCCTTTTTACCACAATGGCATTAGCGGGATTAAACGGAATAAAGTCATGCTGGTTGCGAGGGACAAGGGTTACGAACTCTGAGACCCGAGTACAATCCTCTCCATTACCACCATTGGCAGGTATTACATTGGTAACGCGACAGCTTCCATTTAAAACAAAGTCGGTTTCGCCGCGAACGAGAATCCCTTCTACATTATGGTTACTTGCGTTGAACACTGGCGAACCGGAGTTGCCTCCATATGTATCGAGGTTGGCAACGAAGTAGCGTGCCGGATTGTTGTCACGGACTGTAGCACCCCCAGCCCATTTCTTGGGCAGGCCACATGGGTGACCTATGACATATACGGAGGAGTTATTGGCTATCTTGCCGGATCGGCGCAGACGAACGTAACGATGGTTTAAAACAGGGCGGTCGAGTTGGATGACACACCAATCGGTGCCCTGATTGCCGATAGCTCTGCCAATGATGCGGATACCGCGATAAATCTCTGAGGTAGAGATGGTGGTTTCAGCAGTTGTGGCATTACGCATCTGGAAACCAAACACAAAGCGAACGTTAGCAAGATTGGAGCTATCGACGCAGTGTGCAGCAGTAGCGATCAGGCTCGGGTCAACCAGGAATCCGGAACAGAAACCAGCTATTGGTTGTGTGCGGTATCGCTCGGTTGAGCAAAGATTATAGGATGTGCCAAAGTTCCGGGTGACGATGGTAGAGGTGCCATTATTGTTGGCTGTAATACTGTCTGCATTGATGAGCAGAACAACACTTTCAGCGGATGCAAGATGTGCCATATTGACGACCTGGTACATGTCAAGGCGATCGTCAGTTCCGTAAATGACTTTCTGTGCGTAGCGAAGGGCCTCAATAAGTTCGCCTGTTGGGACACTGGTGAGTTCCTCGATACCAGCGGCTTCACCTTCCCGCAGTACTTTGGTAGCCACAGTGGGGGTGTCATCGCAACCGCATGCCTGAGATTCTCTCGTGATGGACTTATCTGCGTCGGGTTCTCTGGACCGCAGCTCCTGGAGGAGCAGTTCTGCATCAAATTCGCGCAATTCTTCCTGAGTTGTTGTACTTTTTGTTGCCATTGTCGTTTTCCTTTACTGATTAATCTGATCTACAAAACATTATCCTGTAAGTATCCGTTCGACGGGGTGAGCCAGCTATTTTGAAATCCTATAACTCCGGGTTTAAAGTCTCTTAAGATCGAAAACGACCATGGCGTTATTGAATCCTCTTTTGATATTGATTGTCTTTATAACTTCCTGACCGTTTACGATCATTGTCTTCTTAAGGCTTATGTCTTTAGGCACACTTAACTGAACAACAAATTCACCTTCGGGCGTACCCGGGTCTATTGGCATTGCACCCTCGCCGATAATTGTTATTGCATCTTTTGGTTCAGATTGTTCGAAAACTGAACTTGTAATACTCTTTACAAAAGCGGTCAGAACAACACCAATGCCGGTGATCGTTCCAACTGCGGCTATAGCTACTACCCCAAATAGCTTGTGTATTGCCCTTTCGAACTTTGTAACCTTTTCAATGGCTGAGATCTTAACCATCAGGAATGTGTTTCCTTCAATCTCCTGCTTGAATAATAACCTTTCGATGAAGGGTTTGTCAGTAAAATCGAGTGTCTCTCTGTCTCTGAGCCTTAGAGTTCTTACAGACTCTACTGATGGCACGCCTGATTTAGGATAAAAGAGGGATGCGGATAAACCATTGATACCTTCTACGTCTTCAACTTTCCCGTTCTCAATGATCTTTACGCTTTTAAGAAGTACCTGAACTATAAATGACATTTGACAAAGATTTTATTGTTTGCCGCCAAAACTTTTGTTCTGCTATTTATTATCTACTGTTTCAAAATAATCCTGGATAAGTTTTATGCTTTCGCGGGCGGCTTCTCCTATCTTCTCAGCTGCGAAGCCCATGGTTGTCCTGTTGTTGGAATCCATCTCCATAAGTCTTAGTCCGACCTGCGACTGGAAATTATTCAGAGCAATGATTATCTGGCTCATATCGCCCATTATCTTGTGGATCTTTTCAATTGGTCCGTACAAAAAGAGAGCTGTGAGATCAGCAATACCAAACCCTGCCGAAATAACCGAGTGAAGGATCCTCTCCTCACCCCGAAAAGCATAAAAAAGCGGAACACATAATAGGAGTATACCGAGAATGAACATTACTACAGAAAGAAATACAATAACCCAATAGGATGTTGCAAGCTTTCTTCTAAGCCTGTTAAGATCACCCTTTCCATCCTTTAGGATTCCCTGCAGATACTTTGTAAGGAATATATTGGCATCTTTAATCTCCTCGGTAGTCAACATCAGCGACATGACATCAGATATTTAAGGTTAGAAACAGACTATCAATACATCGTAAAGTTCCTAACACTAATCGAAACGAAAGCAATAAATGATGGAGATAATTGGGAAGAAGGGGGAATTACCGGGAATTATTGGGAGATTTCAGATCATTGGAATCAGAATCGGGTTTACCGAGTTTATCATAGATCTCCAACTGATCTTTTGGAAATATAAGGCCCTTCTCCAGCCTGATATTCTTTTTAAGTAACATCCGGCTGAATGTCTTCCTGCAGATACCGTACTCATCAGCCATCTGCTGCTTTGTCTTTACACCGCTATTATGTATTACCATAGTGCTGACGCAGAAGAAAAGGCGACTTGATTATTATTACAGTTTACTGACTATCAACAAAGTTAAGAAACAGAATCTCACAAGTCAAGTTTTTCTTAGAAATAAATGAGGTGAACTCTACTACGCTGTTAGCCAGATACCAGAAACCGAAAATAGTCATGGCAACAACGAGGTTATAACTGAAGCGGATGGCTGTATCTATGCGCAAAGGAGCCGCTTTGGGGGATGGCCTTTCAGTTTGGTGTTATACTAAATTTAGTTGCATATATCTGGATTCCAGGGTTTTTATGTATTCAGATTTCATCTCGTCGGGCAAGAAAGATTTTTCAATCCACTCAAAAGCTTTTGGTTTGTTTGCTACCAGCCTTTTGAAGACACCATCAGTCTGCCTGTCGGTCAGATCAAGATTCTGTGCCAGGCTGACAAAGTTTTTCCGGGTTAGATTTCTCTTTTTACCATCGAGTGTAAGGGCAGTTTCTTCAGTGTCTTCAGGTAATACTATTGCAACGTTTAATAAATCGTAAGCCGGAGCCAGAACCCATCCGGAACTGCCCCTGATCATCGAGAAATTTTTAAGATGCATATCATTATTGCCCGTTAAGAAACAGAACAACACCAACTCGAAATAGAGGATCTTATCAAGCAGCGTATTCTCTGAATAGCTGTGTAAAGCCTTTCCCACCCTTTCCAATGAGCTTCTGTACTTATCGAAAGCTTCAGTGATCTGGAACATATCAAGCATATGAATTTTGTAGCCCTTTTCGGTTCTGTCAACACGCTTTGCTATGTATGACAATTCGCCTGAAGCCAGTCTTATCAGACTCGAAGGGACAACAGAAATATTGAATGCTTCTGCAATGCGCATGGTTAAATGCTCATTTTGCGGGATTTCGGGATATCTTTCAGTCGGGGGTTTTAAAATATAGTTACCGCCCAGAGCTCCGACCACAGTTAATCGTGGTCCGGTATTATTTATTGCTGCTTTAACCAACGACATTGATAATTTGGCCTGTACCCCCGGAATTGTAACACTGCGTTCCACTACATCCCTTGCCAGCTCTGACATCTGATCGATCGAATATGGAATTACGGGAGGTATTGCGGTTCCAAAGAAAGCCTGCGAACATCTCTTATGCAGATCATTTTCGCCGTTAAGAGGTTCATAACAATATAAACACCTATCCGACATCGTTTTCGTGAATTGGTACAACACTTACCGCTCCGATGCAATTCCGGCAGCATGCCAGAAGCAATCCCATACGGTCATTCTTATTAATCTTCCAGGTTTCTGATGCTATATCCAGCAGCCATCCTTCGGGTATCAACCCTTCAAAAAAGGGGAATAAACGCTTATCGGTGAACGGTTCTGAGGTAACCGGCATAGTAAACGTTATGAAGTCGGTTGGATACTCTTCTGCATATCCGGCGTCGTACTGAAAGAGATAATCACCCTCATTGGTTTCAGTGAGTAACCCGGCAAGGCGATCGTTATAATATACCTTCGCCTGTCTCATTTGTCAAGTTCTTTACTGTTAACCGGGGCTAACTCGTGTCCGAACATCATCAGCACCAGATTGACTTTATCCAGATTGAGGTTCGTCTGTCCCTGCTCTATTTTTCGTACCACCGTTAAGGCGACACCAGCGCGTTCAGCAAATTGCTCCTGTGTCAGGCCTGCCATTTTTCTGCGTTCCTTAACAAATTCAGCCAACCTGTTCATTATATGCTTTTTGATATAATTATGAGCAAATATAATCATTTATATGCAATTAGATATATTTTTAGTATATTTTATTATTTTATATGCTTGTAGATATAATTGCCAAGGGCACGGAGTATGGGGAAAAGGGCCTGCGGCCCGCTCAGGGCAATTGGCGTCCGGTGGCGATTAAATGTTATTGGGTTGGTATTGGGGTTTGGTTTATATTTTTGAGTACATTTGCACTATGAGTACAGATGTATCATCAAAAATAAACCAATTGCTTCAAAAAATGCCTTCGGGGGCATTGTTTTTCTCGTCGTGGATGAAAGATAACGGCATCTCGTATGAACTGCAAAGGCGATACCGTGATTCAGAATGGCTGACGCCCCTTGGAGCTGGTGTAATGGTGCGAACCGGGGAAAATCCATCAATATATGGCGCTTTATCGTCGCTGAATATGCAAACCGGAAAACATTTTTATGTTGGTGGGTTGTCGGCCCTGGGGCTGGCTGGATATACACATTATGTTCCGACGGGAAGACCGGTTGTGTATGTTGGGTACCCTAAAGGTGAATGGGTTCCTGCCTGGCTCAGAAACCATGACTGGGGTGTAGACCTATTGTTTGTCACTTCGGCCTACTTCGATTTGGATACCGGCATGACTAAAATGAATCAGGGTGCATTTGAAATACTGGTTTCCACGCCGGAACGAGCGTTTATGGAATGCCTTTACCTTGCTCCCAAACAATACAACCTCATGGATTTATATCATGTAATGGAACAATTAACTACACTTCGTCCTGACACGGTTCAAGCACTGCTGGAGCAGAACACATCTGTAAAAATAAAGCGTTTGTTTTTGTATATGGCGGAAAAAGCCGGACATGCATGGTTCGGAGAGCTGGACTTGAAGAAAGTAAGTACAGGGAGTGGGAAACGGGAAATAATAGCCGATGGAGTGTATGATAAAAAATACCAAATTGTAATCCCCGAGGAGTTGAAAAATTATGAATAGCCTTTATAAAGAACAGGTTAAGCTTTTACTTCGACCAAGAGGTGAATAGGTTGAGACATTACTTTGGGATGGAGGACCTAGCAGATAATTAATGTTTGTTAGCATTTATGCCATTCTTTTTTGTTCTTCGCTTGCCTGTATTAGTTTGTTTAATCTCGATAGACGGGTTTCTTCCTGCTTTGCGCTCATTATCCAGCGAAGGACTGCCTTTCGGTAGGATGGTGCCTGATTACTGAAAAAGTCCCACGCACCCGGATTTGCCTTAAAAATCTGATCATAGCCATCAGGGAGCAGGGTTGGATCATTTTCAAAACTATATATTCCTGATTTTGAATCCTTTCGCTTACTATAAGCTTCAAGTCCTGCTTCTGTCATCAGTCCTTTCTGTGTGAGCTCTTCTAC
>CAYZDF010000079.1:0-10615 GCA_964477085.1 uncultured Gracilibacteraceae bacterium
CCAAGAATTTGCTGATACTATTCTAACATTTACCAAGGTTCCAATCAAATGTTCTTCACCTTTAAAGACAACAACTTCATTCCCTCTGGTTCGTCCTGTTAACTGCTCAGGATTTGTTTTGCTGCGTCCTTCGATCAGAACTTCGAATATCTTATCCATCATCTGCATCCGCCAAGCCAGACTTCTAATATTTTGTACTTCAATGAGGCTTTGCAGACGACGCTTTTTGATTTCCAAGGGAACTTGATCCGGCAGATCAGCAGCTGCTGTTCCCGACCGCTTGGAAAACATAAACATAAACGCTTGTGAGAAGTGTACGGTCTGAACGAGATCGAGTGTTTGTTCGAAATCTTCCTCCGTTTCTCCGGGAAATCCTACAATGATATCTGTTGTTATCCTGGCTTCCGGAACTATTTCCAGAATCCTTTTGACTCTTTCCAGGTAGTATTCTCGGGTGTACCGCCTGTTCATGGCCTCGAGGATACGGTTACTCCCTGCCTGGAATGGAAAATGAAAGTGTTCACACAGATTTTTACCCTCGGCGATGGTCGTAATCAATTTATCACTGAGATCTTTAGGATGTGAGGTCATAAAACGTACTCTAGACAGACCTTCAATTCGATCGATCTCACTCAAGAGGTCAGAAAAGTCATAGCTGAAACCATCTTCTTTACCGTAAGAATTGACATTTTGCCCGAGTAAGGTGACCTCCCTGCAACCACTGGCAACTAAGGCCTTAATTTCCTCAATAATGACTTCTTTAGGTCTGCTCCGTTCTCTGCCTCGGACATAAGGTACAATACAATAGGAACAGTAATTATCACAGCCGTACATGATATTGACACTGACCCTGAGCTTGCCTTTTTCTGCGAGAGGAACGACTTCTGAAGCCTCAGTAGCATTTTCAGAAACAAGGGCTGCTTTACCTCCATCCATGGCGGTCCGCAGGAGATCTTCAAATTTATGGTGATCATACGTACCTGTCCAAATATCAACGTGAGGAGCTTTTTTTCGTAACTTTTCTAAAATACCAGGCTGTTGTACCATACACCCGGCTACAGCAATCTGCAAGGACGGTTTTTTTTGCTTGACATGTTTTAACTGACCAATCTTACCTATAATCTTGTTTTCAGCACTTTCTCTGACACAACAAGTATTTATAATGATTAAATCAGCTTCTTGCGGATCATTGGTTCGGGTAAAACCATTTTTGGCAGCAATAGCTGCCAGTGTTTCCGCATCCCGTTCCGACATTTGACAGCCATAGGAAATCGTACACACTTTATTATTATTTATTATCACAATTACTTCAATCCTTATTATGATCTTTCGAATCTATTATGCCTCATGGTGATAGATGGATATACGTCTTTAGTATAAAGCGAAGTGTCATAAACTGCCCAAAGAAATCGTTGATGATTTCATTCATTCACCAGTTTGCTGATCGCAAATTTATCGATTTTGATGTCCATTATGAACACCGAACATCGGATTGGTAGAATAGAGCCAGTGTCCCTGGTCCGACATGACTACCAACAACACATCCAATCTCACTCAGGAGGATGTCTTTGACCTTCAGCTTTTCCCTGATTTCTTCAGCAAATAGCGCTGCTTCTTCAGGGCAAGCTGAATGAGATATACCGATAACCTGGTTTTCGGGATCAACAATATCCTCCATTATCATTTCGATCAATTTGCGAACAGCACTTTTTCTGGAGCGAACCTTACCAATAACTTCAATCGTACCCTCTATATTAAAATCAAGGATGGGCTTGACATCTAATAAGCCGGCAACGAAGCCTGCCGTCTTACTGACCCGTCCACCCTTAACCAAATACTCAAGCGTATCAATGGTGAAGACGTAGCGCATTCGATTGCGAATATCCGTTATCTTTTCAATGATCTTATTCGTATCATTTTCTTCCTGGATGATTTTACTGCCGAAGATAGCTTGCAGACCGAAGCCAAAAGATGCTCCCAGACTATCAATAATATGAATCTTATCCGGATTACTGCACATCTCTTTAACCATCAACGCCGTCTGATAGGTTGAGCTTAGACCTGAAGAGAGGTGAATGGCAATAACCTCATGACCTTCTGCCAGTATCATCTCATAGGTTTCTTTAAGATCATTCGGATTAGGCTGTGACGTCTTGGGCAGGTCTTTATAATTTTTGAATTCGGCATAGAACTTATCCGTGAAGACATCAATACCTTCACGATAGGTGCTGCCATCAATATAAACCGGCATAGGGACAGTGACGATGCCTAGATTGGAGGACAAATCGCTTGGGATATCTGATGAGCTATCAACAACTATTTTATAAGACATATAATCCTCCCGGACGAATATGGATATTATACATAATTCTTGCGAATTAAATACTTTTTGTCAACACTAATTGGAAAATATTGATTAAAAAAATAGTGCTATTATTAGCACTATTTTTACATAAAACTCATTTAGCAAGATTTACAGATATGATAATGGGTTAACTGTACTGCCATTGATGATCACTTCAAAATGAAGGTGCGACCCGGTCGATTTGCCGGTAGAACCAACAAGTGCTATGGTTTCCCCTTTGTTAACCGTTTGTCCATCATTAACATTTAATTTTGAGGCATGAGCATAGCGTGTTGCTACGCCATTGCCATGATCGATCAAAATAGAATACCCATAATTTCCGTTCCAACCTGAAGAGACCACTTTGCCATCAGCTGCTGCCACAAAAGGTTGACCTGTGACACCATCGATATCGATACCAGAATGGAAGCCTCCCCAACGATAACCATAATAGGAGGTGATTCGACCACTCAAGGGCCAGATGAGTCCGGAAACGCTGCCGGATCCACGGGATGTACCGACGTATACCGGGGCGCGATTTGGACCTTTGGCAATGATCTGCTTAACAGGTTCAGTAATGACGTCTTCTTTAACTACTTGTTTTTCGACGATGGAGCCGTTCTTTTCAACATAGTTATATGTAACTACCTTCTCCCCATCTTGACCGGCTTGTTTGACAACACTTTTGCCATAACCTAATTTAGTGTCTACTTTAGTTACGACATCAAATGGGATGACTTCGTTCACAACCTTGGTTCCTTTACTGAGAACCGTTAAGTAGGGCTGGGTCCGAACGATTTTGATTTTTTGTCCAGGCTGGATAACGGTATCTTCCGTAAAGCCAGGGTTGCCGGCTATAACTTCATCAGTCAACATATTATTCTTGCGGGCGATCAGCCACAGCGAATCATCCTTTTGGACAGTATAAGTTGTTTCAGCTACATCTCCTTTAATAAGAAGATCTAAAGCTTCATCAACGTTTTTCACTTCGCTTGGACTAGCCTGAGTAGCTACCTTAGTGAATTTTTCAACATACTCTGCTGAATTAACAGTATTTTTGTCAGAGGGTTTAGTGAAATGATCCTTATACTTGGACAAAAGTGTATCAAGCTCTTGTTCGTTAGACAATACAACGACCATTTTTTCTCCGATGAGTAAAGCATAACCATCGATATAAGGTGTAATATGCTCGGCTAATATATCTTCGGATGCTAAACTGGCAGCAAACTTCTCTTTACTGATCCTAACTCGATCGTATTCGATCGTATCTTGAGTATGGGCCACAGTTCCAGCAACTTCACCCTGCTTGCATAATACATCCTGGACAATTTGCTTAGCCTCTGACATTGAAGAAACGTAACCAATGTTCTTACCGTTTACAATAATTCCGACTGCTGAAGTTGTCGTACTGAGGTAAAACATCCCACTGATTAGTACTACTAAGGCAACGGACATAAACCCGATTGTCTTAGGTGATTTCCAGGAGATCGAACGAAACCACGCTCCAACTTTAGCTAAGGTATCCTTATTGATGCTGTTTTTTGTTTGAGACAAAAAAAGTGACAGTAATTCCTTGGTTTTTTTTCGGTAAATCATTCTCCCCCCTTTTGATGATTTAAACCGTACATTACGATTATAACACTATTTGTTTTAGAAAGATATATAATAATACAATTTTACTTGTATTCATAATTTTGCGATAGGAAAAAAATAATAATCCTTACATTAAAATTTTCTTTTAAGTTTATTTATAAAGGATACAATACCCGAAGACCGCTCTTGGGAGATATCTTTCCCAATCAGTCTATGAGCAATATTTTTGACCTCAATCGAATACTCCGAAGCTGGATTGGTTAAATACAATGGTTTTTGACTCTTTAGTGATTTGGTTACTTTCCGATCATCATAAATCCAGCCGATCAATTCTGGTTGAAGCCTAAGGAACCGTGAAGCTGCCTTATTAAAAGTGTCACTGCACTTTACTGCTTCTGTCTCGCTCTCGCAACGGTTAATAATCAGTAATGGTTTGATATTGGAATTTCGATGAGCAAGTGCTTTAGTCAGACCATAAGTATCCATGAGGGCATGAGGTTCTGTTGTGGTAATCAGGACAAGGTCGTCAGCAGCTTCTAAGAATTTTAAGACAACTTCGGAGATACCTGCGCCCGTGTCAATGATAAAAATATCACATTCATCTTCCAAGTCAGCAAATCCAGAAATAATTCGATTGAATTGGATAGCATTGAGGCTGGTTAATGAGGATATGCCGCTGGAACCCGGAAGAAGCTTGATCCCAGAAGGACCTGGCGTCAGTGTATCTTTAAGTGTACACTCTCCTTTCAAGACATTCGTTAAGTTTAAAGGTGTATTAAGTCTTAATAAGAGTTCAACATTTGCCATCCCGATATCAGCGTCCAGGATGATGACTCTTCTACCTAGCTCGCTTAAAGCAAGGCTTAAGTTTATGGCTAAGGTGGTTTTACCGACACCACCCTTTCCACTGCCAATAGCAATGACTCTTAACTTTTTTTTCTGCTTTTTAAGGGTTGGAATAGTAACACTCCAGGTTTGCTGAGCCGGCTGCCTCGAGATAACCTGGGAAGTATAAGTCATATTGGAATCCGGTATAATCCATCGAATAGTCGTACCGATAGGAATCAGCAATAGATATCCTTTATGTAAAGTGATTACTAATTCTAAACGATCAGGGTAAACCTGCTTGATTTCACTGACATAGATATCGTAATACAATTCGGAGTCTGTAGTAAAGTTCAATTTTTGCCCTGGGTAGAAATGTGGTTGATCCATCAATTTCCTCCTGAATTCTTAAATAATATATATTTTTCTACATCTAAGCCAAGTTCCCTGCTTGATTAGCTTGGGTATAATAAAAAAATAAGAACAACTAAATGTCTAGTACTATAAACAGCACAAAAAAAGTCCCAAAGATGAAGTTCTTTGAGACTTAGATCAACCTAACAGCGGATTAAAAAGCGATAATCACTTCTACCCCATTTTTTTCGATTTGCCTGACCATATCTGGGTCAGCACCGCTATCAGTGATGAACTTGGTGATCTTTTCCCACTTCGCAAATGTATGGTAATAGATCTGACCGAGTTTCTCACTATGAGCGACGAGGATTACTTCTTTGGCTGAATGGATCATGGCCTGTTTTACTTCTGATTCGGCCATACTTGTCGTAGAAAGGCCTTTTTCGCCATGAACTCCTGTCGCGGCTAAAAAAAGCTTATCAGCGTTGAACCCTCCAAGGTTTTCCCTGGTCATGGGACCCATCAGGGAATAGGTTTCCCGCTGGACTTCACCACCTGTCAGGACCGTCGTAATATCCGGTCGCATACCGAGAACATCAGCCACCGGCAGTGAATTGGTGACAACGATGCATTTTTTGGTCAAAGCCAACGCAACAGCCAAAGTAGTAGTTCCTGAGTCTATGATAATGGATTCACCTTCACTGATAAGATCAACTGCAGCTCGACCGATTGCGATCTTTTCCTTGTGTGCTTCACCGAGACGGGTTATAAAAACAGCGTTTCGTATTTGAGGGTTCTGCGGGAAAACAGCTTTTCCGTGTTCTCTTTGAACCAAACCCATCGATGCAAGCTGTCTTAGATCTCTTCGGATCGTCATTTCGGAAACACCGAATTGCTCAGCCAATTCTGAAACAGTAAGGTGACCGTGTTTTTGCAGTAGAAATCGGATTTTTTCCTGCCGTGCTGCAGCCACCTTCTCACCTCCGGCCTATTAAATCATTGCAACAGAACCCTCATATACCACACCTGCGGAGGCATCAACTGTGATCACTTGACCATCCTTGATTTTATCCAGTGCCTCTTTTGCACTAACGATTGCTGGGATACCAAACTCCAGCGCAACAATTGCTGCATGTGAAGTGAGTCCTCCCTGTTCGACAACAATAGCACCGGCTTGGGCCATAATGGGAAGGTCTTCAACATCCGTTGTAGAAGCAATATAAATATCACCTTTTTGGAATGTCTTTGCATCCGCAGTTATTCTTGCTATTCCTGAGTAAGACTTTCTGCCGATCCCCAGGCCACGGGTTAGGACATTGCCGATGACCTTAACTTTGATCATATTGGTTGTCCCTACTTTACCTACTGGCACCCCAGCGGTAAGCACCACGATATCTCCGGTTTTAACCAGGTTGTTATCCAAGGCTTTGGTAACAGCCATGGATAGTAATTCATCTGTACCGGTGCTCTCAGGTGTAATCAAACAGTGGACACCCCAATTAAGCGCTAAACTCCTGGCAACTTCCGGGTACGGTGTTGTGGCGATTATCAAAGATTTAGGCCGATAGCGGGAGATCATTCTGGCAGTTACTCCGGACTGAGTGGGAGTAATTATAGCCGCAGCATTCAGATCAGCGGCGATGGTATTACTGGCATGGCCGATAGCTTCAGCAATATTTTGACCTTTCTTGGGGGAAATATTGGCTTTGAAAAAGAAGCTTTCGGTTTTACGGGCAATTTTGTCCATCATTTTAATGGCTTCGATCGGATAAGAACCTGCTGCTGTTTCTCCGGAAAGCATGATAGCATCAGTACCATCCAAAATCGCATTGGCAACGTCACTTGCTTCCGCTCTGGTTGGGCGTGGCTGCCTGATCATAGAATCAAGCATCTGGGTTGCGACGATAACGATTTTGCCGAGGGCGTTGCATTTATTTATCAGTTCTTTCTGATACATGGGCACATCTTCTGCCGGGATCTCAACCCCAAGATCACCCCTGGCCACCATAATCCCATCAACAACTTCGAGAATGCTGTCCATATTGACAATGCCTTCTTCATTCTCGATCTTGGCAATGATTTTAACATCTTTTCCTGCAGCTTCAACGAGCTTTCTGACTTCGATAATATCTGAAGCCTTACGGGCAAAAGAGGCAGCAATAAAATCAATGCCTTTTTGCAGCCCGAAATTAATATCATCGATATCTTTTTGGGTTAATGCCGGTAATTGGATGGATACACCCGGTACATTAACACCCTTTTTGGTCTTGAGGACACCACCATTGACGACGGTCGTTAAGATTTCCCCATCCTGAGCTGAGACCACTTCAAGGTCCATCAGTCCATCGTCCAGAAGGATATGTATCCCCGGTGACACTTCTTTCCAAAGGTTCTCATAGGTGATAGAAACCCTTTCGGAAGAACCAATCTCATTAACCGTATCTAAGATGAATTGATGTCCGTTTTCAAGTGTGACTCCTCCCTCAGGAACGACGCCGGTACGAATTTCAGGTCCTTTTGTATCCAGAAGGATTCCCAGATTAGCTCCCATTTTTTCAGCAACAGCTTTCAGGTTATCCATCCTCGTTCCGTGCTCTTCGTGACTGCCATGTGAAAAATTAAGTCTCGCAACGTTCATACCAGCTTCAATGAGCTGTTTAATTCTTTCAGTTGATTCGCTTGCAGGACCAATTGTGCAAATGATTTTGGTTCTTCTCATTCTGACCGTCCTCTCACCAATGATTATTTATAGCCCACGGGAAGCTATTAGTTTAACTAAGTCAATGACACGGTTGGAGTAGCCCCATTCGTTGTCATACCAAGCCAACACTTTAACCATTTTCTCACCGATAACCATGGTTGACAGTCCATCAACGATGGAACTGTTAGGATTGCCGTTGTAATCAATTGAAACCAATGGTAGTTCGCTAAAGTAGAGGATACCTTTCAGTTCACCTTCAGCAGCTTCCTTCAGTTTGGCGTTTACTTCTTCTTTGGTTGTTGGTTTACTGACATTTACAACAAAATCAACGACAGAAACGTTAGGAGTTGGAACCCTTACCGCTAAGCCATTGAGTTTACCTTTCAATTCTGGTAATACAAGAGCGACTGCTTTGGCTGCTCCGGTGGTTGTAGGAATCATGGATTGGAAAGCAGCTCTGGCCCGACGCCAGTCCTTATGTTCAAAATCCAGGATTCTCTGGTCGTTGGTGACAGAGTGAGTCGTAGTCATCATACCTTGTTCAATTCCAAATTCTTGGAGGATGACTTTAGCTACTGGAGCCAGGCAGTTTGTGGTACAGGAAGCGTTGGAAATAACGGTGTGTGCTTTTGGATCGTATTTCTCATCATTAACGCCCATGACGATGGTGATATCTTCATCTTTACCAGGTGCAGAAATAACAACCTTTTTGGCTCCAGCCTGAATATGTTTGCTTGCTGATGCTTTATCTACAAATCTTCCGGTAGATTCAATAACAACATCGACGTTAATGTCTTTCCAGGGCAGAGCAGCGGGATCTTTCTCAGCCAAAAGCTTAATGGTGCTATCTTTAACTGTCATAACGTCTCCGTTCACTTGAACATCATAAGGAAGAATACCATGCACTGAATCATATTTGAACAAATGTGCCAGCATATCCGGACTCCCAAGGTCATTTACAGCAACCACCTCTAATTGTCCTGGAGCTGATTCCAGGAAGGCACGCAAACATAACCTTCCGATTCTTCCAAAACCATTAATTGCTACTCTTACTGTCATTTCTATAGCCTCCTATTTTATGATTTAATATGTTTATATAAACATATATATTCTGTGCAAATAAACATATTCCTGCAAAGAAAATGTTTATTTGCACATTTTTTCTTATCGTTTGTATCTAAAATCCCCATTTAATAATAAATCTAGCAAACGAAATAATACGATGCACATTCACTGTTATTTTACGAAGTCCAGGATTATCTATACATAAAAAATGCTCCCAAAAACAAAATGTTTTCGAGAACAGATAAATCACAACTATTCTTATCTTACGTACTATTTCGATTTTCAATCCGTTTCCTGGCCGACAAAATGAATACCTGATTGATAGCCTGAGCGATATGAAAACCATTGACTTCAGGCCAACGGACAGCCTGCAGGGACACGACCTCGATATCTTCATAGTCCAGAGTTTTAACCAATTCTAATCCGCGTGAAGCCTTCTCCAGACTGATCGCCGTTATGACAATCCGTCCGCCTTCTACCAGCGGAGCTTCCTCAAGCACCTCTTTCAGGCGACCCTGAGTTCCATTGATGATACATACATTTACCGGCGGGATGCGGGAGAATACTTCGGGGGCCGTGCCTGACACCAACTTCAGATTAGGAACAGCAAATTTCCTCATGTTAGCTCTGATCAGCTGCTGGGCTTCGTAATTATTCTCAATGGCATAAACCATCCCTTCATTGGCAATGGCTGCAGCTTCGATACTAATACTTCCCGTACCTGAACCGACATCTAAAATTGTGTCATAAAGAGAAATCTGGGCTTTAGATAAAACCTGCACACGAATCTCCGCTTTTGTCATGGGTGCTTCTCCCCGAATAAAATCCTTATCAGGGATTCCAATCCTTAAGCCCAAGCTTTGCCATGAATTCAGATGTGGAATAGGATAAATAAGAAGGATTACATTACTAAGTTTACGTGAGCTGCGGGCTAATTTGACTGCATTCATAGTTTCGAAATACTCATTACTTCTCCCTAATGAGAAACCAATAGATATTTCAGGATTCTGCCCCCGTTCCAGGAAGAGCTGAGCAACCTGCTGCGCAGTTATACCATCACTCAATAACACGGCAAGAGGTTTGAAAATGGCTCGAGGCAGAATAGAAATGTCCTGCCCTTCCAAATCAATAAAGGAAGCATTATGCCAGGGAATACCAGCCTTTGCAAAGATAAGCTGCAAAGAACTAATACCGGGATAGACAATTATCTCTTGGGTAGGCAACTCTTCTTTTATAAGGGGTACAATACCAAAGAAGCTGGGATCACCGCTTACCAATACGCCAATGTTAGCATAGACTTCAGAATTACTTTTGAGCAGTTCTATGGTTTGGATGGTAGTCCCTGTGAGATGAAACTTATTCTTGGTGTATTCATTAAACAGCGAACGCATTCGTGAGTTTCCGATTAAAAGGTCACACTCACTGACAATTTCCAGGGTCTTAGGTGGTATCCAAAACTTCTCTTCTGGTCCGACTCCGATAATATGTATCATTGTTCCTCCTGCAATCTCACGAAATTCTATTTAGAGGCAACTAGATGACAACCACACCTATTAGCATGCTATTAGCGATAAGTTGCGATGTAGTTGTTGTTGACTCATCAGACTTGATTGATGAGTGAGGCCAGGTAACCAGCTCCAAATCCATTATCAATATTAACTACACCTATCCCCGAGGAACAACTATTTAACATGGTGAGCAGGGCAGCCAGGCCGCCAAAGTTTGCTCCATAA
>CAYZDF010000080.1:0-10590 GCA_964477085.1 uncultured Gracilibacteraceae bacterium
TAAGCGATATGGGCAGTACGGATATTAATGATACTTCCGTGGTCTATACCCAAAAAGGTCCTGATGGACTGTGGTCCGCGCAGCAAAAAATTGATCCCGCGGAAACGACAGCCGCCTCCAATCTGAGTTACGACGGCAGCGGCAGTTTTGCGCTGGCCGCCTGGGAAAGCGTCAATGTTGATGCCGCAGATGATATCAGCCGGATGGCTGATAAGGCGGAAATCAAAGCCGCAGTCTATAACGGCAGTACCTGGACAACGCGTGTGATCACCAATAACAGCCTGCCGGATATGGGCCCGACCGTAGCAGTCAACGGCCAAAGAGGAGCGCTCTTATGGCAGCGGACCACCCAAAGTTATGGTAATAGCGATCCTTTAGCGGGTGAAGCCCCAGCCGAACTGTGGCTCAAGACCTATGCCGGTGGCAGCTGGTCCAATGAAATCAAATTGCCGATTCCCGCTGTTCAGGTCATCAAGAGCTATAAAGCAGCCATGATGAGCGACGGAACCGTCATGGTGGTCTACAGCTATGAAAAACCCGGCAGTGCCGGCGGGGATATCACGGGCCGGGAAATTGGCCGTCTGATCATCTCTCCCGACGGAACGACTTCCGGTATTGTGAGTTGCACCAGTGACAGCGCTTCCGATACCAATCCCCAGGTCATGGCTAAAAAACTGACGATTGGCGGGGTTGAACAAGAATACTTCTATGCAGCCTGGTTTAACCAGCAAGCCTCGCTGGACAGTCAAGGCAATACGGTGATGAAGAAAGACATTCTGGTCCGGACCTATAATAATAGCAATGGGGAAGTCCAGCTCTTACCGGCCTCGCTGAATGCCAACCGGGTGAGCGATGATCCCGAATTAACGGAGAACTTCAGCTTCATTCGCAGTGAATCCTTAAGTCCCCAAGACTTCGGTATCTCCTGGCTCTTACCCTACAGCGTGAGCGAAAATACGGAAGGGGAGGCCGCTTCGGAATATGGGGTCTACGCCAAACTATTCGCCAGCAACAACGATAGGCTGATGCTGACCGCACCAATCAAAGCGGCCCTGGTCAACCCCCAGGATGCCATCAGCGCATTCAGTACGGTGGTCACCCGCAGCGGTGATGCGGAGACCTTGAATGTCGTTTATGCCAAAGCGCATTACAGCACGGATGAAGCGGCGGCAGAGCCGGAAGAAATCTTTACTCCGGGACAGACTGATCTTTACTGGGCCGCCACTGTGATCAAAAATACGATCAGTGTGGATGAGGTTAACTTTGACCGGCAAGGCGTCTTTGCCAATGTGCCGACCAATATTTCCTTTGCCATCACCAACAAAGGCATCAAAGAGATTCAAAGTATCCAGCTCAGCACTGGTACCCAGAACTTTACCGTACCGGTTCAGATCCTGCCGAATTCCAGCCAGCCGGTCAGTGTTCTTTACCTGAACGGTGCCACGATCGAAAGTCCTGTATTCAGCATTACGCCAATCTATACGGACGGCAGTGAAGGAGAAACGGCCACCGCCACAGCCAACTTGGGTGTATGCGATCTGGAGATCGTCGATATTGCTCAAAGCAATGCCGGAGCCAACGGGGACTTCAGCTTCGATATCACAGTACGCAATAACAGTCAGTATGCTATGGCAGCCAATAACATCACGCTGGACTTAGGAATCTATGAGGATACCGCCAGGACGGTGCAGGCCTCGGTGTTCGGCGAGCTTAGCGGTACGGATATCCAAAACATTTCGGATGCCAACCTGGACAGCGGCAATGTACGCTACCGGCTGAGCTATCATGTCAATCCGGAAGATTATGACGAGAACGGGTTGAAACTCCTTTATATCCGACTGCAGGCCAAAGATGCCGGCGGCAGCATCCTGCAAGAGCTGTCCTACGAAACGAATGACGGCATCATCGAATTCACCGACCCCAACCTGCTTTATAAAGACCAGTTCAATCTGCAGTTAGCTGTGGCTAAAGACAAAGAAGGAAAAGGCGCAGCTGTGACCAGCATGATCGAAAACCTGCATACGACTGAGGCCGCCAATAGACTCCTCTTGCTAAGCACAGATGAGCAGAACAATCTGACCGAAACGCAAGTGCTCCTGTTTACCTTGAGCAGCGGTGAGAGCTCTGAGCTGCTGTCCACCTCCTTCGGTTATTTTGGTAAGCGGATCGATTACAAATTCCTGGCGCCGGAAGAACTAGGCTTGACCTTTAGCAAACAGGAAGCCACAACCAAGGCACCCGGTAAAATTACGGTCACCGGTTTCGGTGGCAGCGGGGCTTACGAGTATTCCCGCGATAACGGGCAGACCTGGCAGGACAGCAATATCTTTGATGGTCTGGCGGAAGGAACCTATACGGTAGCTGCCCGGGATAAGGGCAATCCAAGCCTCGTCTCCGCAGGCGAAAAGATTGTGCTCTATCTGGAGACTGCCACGGACGGGGAAATCACTCCCGATACTGCAGACTTTGACCTTAACATTGACAACCAGGCCGATATCCAGGTCACGGTGACACTCAACGGCAAGACCCTGGACGCCATTATCAATAGCACGGGCGGCGGCAATACCCCTCTGACCAGCGTAGACTACACCATGAATGAGGGTGTCTTAACTATCAAGAAAGAATACCTGGCTGCCCTGCCGCTAGGCACGACAACCTTGACCTTTGACTTCAGTGCCGGAACGGATTCGGTGATGACCATTACCATCACCGACAGTACGTCTGTTATCGACAGGTTTACGCTGACCGTTAACAACGGAGAAGGCTCAGGGACGTTTAAGGGCGGAGATATGGCCACAGTCACAGCGACCGTACCGGCAGGGAAAACCTTCGGTGGTTGGAAAGATGAGAGTGGAAATATCCTGACCTACAATGAGACCTATTCCTTCATCGTCACCAGAAGCATGACCCTAACGGCTGAAATTGCTGATTCTCCGGTAACGGCGGTGCCAAAAACTACGCTGGATAACAATGTCATTTATCTTACAGACGATCCCACATATGTCACAATGAAAGTTCTCGGTACGTTTATTACCCCGGCCGGATACACGCTGGTCGATCAGGGCTTTATATCCCTCAAGAATCCGCCGGCTGACCCCGGGACGGACTTAACCCTGGCCACAGTCGGAATCACCAAAATGAGCACCCTGAACAAAACGAATGAGTTCGGCCAGGTATACCGCTCGATAAAAACGTACTATGGCTACACCTTCTATGTGCGCGGTTATCTGACCTATAAAGATGCAGAAGGAAATACTCAGACCATCTACAGTGACGACGTAGTCAAAGCTGTAAAAAGCAAATAGAGGAATATGATTTTAAAATCAAGTATTTGAAATTAAGTATTTACGAAAGAAAGTAGGAGGCAATGTATGATTAAAAACCGCTATCTATCAAAAATAGGCATCTTGGTGATCATCAGTCTTGTTGTAATCAGCTCATTTTCACCGCTGAAAAAGGCTGAAGCAGTGTCGGACTTTGGAGAACCGATTTTAGGCCAGATTTCCTTATTGCCTTACAATTTTGTCCCGAGAGGATGGCTGAAGTGTACCGGTCAGTCCTTGAATATCGGCAGTAATCAAGCCCTTTACAGTTTACTGGGAAACAAATTTGGGGGTGACGGCAGAACGACATTTAACCTGCCTGACTTAAAAGACGCCAGTCCGGTTGCCGGTGCCAACTACTATATTGCGATTGAAGGGGTGTACCCGCAGCAAGATGGCGGAATGTACTCCGGTCGCTTGGGCGAAATAGGCCTTTTTCCCTATAATTTTACACCGGGAGGCTGGGCGCCCTGTGACGGGAGCCTGATGGCAATCAATGTGAATCCTGCTTTGTTCAGTTTAATAGGAACCATGTTTGGCGGAAATGGCTCGATCAATTTTGCCCTGCCGAATTTGCAGCAGTGTGCACCCCTTGCCGGGCTTCGTTATTGCATTTCCGTTACCGGCATGTATCCCCAAAATTATGGAAATGCTGAAGATGACGGTTTACTCGGGTCGATCAGCTTATTTCCGAATAATACTATTGCTTCAAGAAATCCAAGCGGACTTTGCAATGGGCAGACAATGAATCTTATGCAGAATCAAGCGCTATTTAGTTTAGTGGGAACGAATTTTGGCGGGGATGGAAGAACAAATTTTGCGCTACCCGATCTGAGAGGTGCGGCGCCGGATCCTCATCTAAGATATTTCGTACAACTCACTGGGATTTATCCCATGCGAAGCTAATCCACATTTTAGAGAGGAGAAATGTTTATGAAAGATAGTACCGGTAGTGTTCACTGCATATGTTTGAACAGCTTTAAAGTCTTTGCCATAGCGGCATTTGCTATGCTGCTGATGATAGGAATAACGGTTTTTACACCTAAGGCGGCGTATGCCTCAACAAATATCGTACTCAATAAACCTTCAATTTCTTTACCGTCCAAGAGTGTCTTACCCTTTGTTTCAGGTCGGGCGGTAGACGGGATAACAAACCAAAACTACAGCCGATGGTACAGCGCGGAAGGAAGCGGGCAACGAGGGATTCAGGTTGATTTACAAGGGTTATATGCCGTCAATCATTGGAACGTCTATCATTTATCCCCGAGTGATGGATGGGATAACAGCAGCATAACCAAAGATTTTAATCTTCAGGGAAGCCTGGATGGCACGAATTGGTTTACGCTTGATTCGGTATCCGGCAATACCAGTGCGGTGACCAGCAGGGATTGTGCCAGAAGACTCGTGCGTTATGTGAAAATAGTCATCACCCAAGGAAATCAATTAAACAATAACTGGACATCAATTCAGGAATTCCAAGTTATGGGGGATCCTGCTTCGCAAAATGCCAAACTAAGCAGTATTTCCATCAGTGATGGGACTTTGAACCCTGTATTTGAAGCAGGAACATATGCCTACAATGCAAATGTGCCAAATAGCACGGACGGTATCACAGTAACACCTACTTTAAGCGACAGCAAAGCAACAATGACGATTAATAATGTACCTGTAAATAACGGCCAGCCATTAGGAAATATTCCTTTATCTGTTGGAAACAATACAATATTCGTCAATGTCACAGCAGAAGATGGAACGACAAAAAATCTCTATACGGTAACGGTTATAAGGGAACAGCGTGTAATCGAAACATTATCAGTCAGCAATCCGTCCCTTACCGGATTCACAGCAGCCTTAAGCCCGGCTTTACCTGGCTTGACGGCAAGTGACTTTGTACTTGCAAACACCTCCGGGCAGAACGTCACCATCAGCTCCGCCGTGAGCACAGACAACGGGTCCACCTATCAGGTAAGTGCACCGCTAGCTCCGGGAACAAACTATACATTAACCGTTAAAGCCGGGTATGACTTTACCAGTCCGGTCAACATCGTCGACACCTGGGATCTGGCTCTGGGGGATTCCATCACCTACGGCATGAGCGCACAACCAGGCAAAGGCTATGCGGATCTCTATGCTGTAAATCTCAAGAGCGACAGCGCCAATGGCAATGTAGCCTATGTTAACTTAGCTGTACCGGGAGAAACCAGCACCACCTTCCTGGCCAAGCTGCAAACACCGGACTACGCCCAAAAACTGGCCGGGGCCAAAGAAATAACGCTCAGCATCGGCGGCAATAACCTGTTAGGACCGGTAATCCAAAGCGTATGCAGCGCCTTTGGGGTCGACAGCAATTCACCGGATAAAATGAACCTCCTGGCTGCTGCGATGGCCGCTGATCCGGCTAAGACTGCCAACATTCTCAATACTCTGGCCGCTGATCCGGCCTTAGCCGCCGCTCTGCAAAACGGGGCAGTCCAATTCGGAGCGGATTTCCCCGGCATCATCATGGGAATCAAGCAAGCCGCGCCGCAGGCCAACCTGTGCGTGCTATCCGTCTACAATCCTTTTAAACCACAGGATCTTGTTTACGGGAGCATCCAACCCTTGGTCAAAATGATGAATCAGCTTATTCTCGACTCACAAACAGCTTTAGGCTATAAAGCTGTTGATCTGGACCTGCTGTTTGACCATACCGACGGAGCCGTGGACTTTGATTTAACCGCCTTGAAACTGGATCCCCACCCCACCACAATCGGACATGATGCCATCTATCGCGTAATGATCGGAGAAATCACCAATACGGTGTGGACACCGCCGGTACTGACACCAGACGCAGCGAAAACAGTGGGAAGTGAGGTCATCATCACTTTCACGGATAACGCTAACTGGCGTAAAAATATCCGGGACATTGTCATTGGGGGAAGTACCGTATTAAACCGCAGCCAATATACCGTAACCGGCGGCAAAATTACCATCAATGCAGGTGTTCTGACAACCCCGGGTAATCAGACGATCACGGTAGTAGCTGCAGGCTATGATGCTGCAACGGTAACCCAAAGCATAACATCAGGCATACCCCAACCAACATTCACCTTAACAGTTAACAACGGAGAAGGCTCAGGGACGTTTAAGGGCGGAGATATGGCCACAGTCACAGCGACAGTACCGGCAGGGAAAACCTTCGGCGGTTGGAAAGATGAAGGCGGAAATATCCTGACCTACAGTGAGACCTATTCCTTCATCGTCACCAGAAGTATGACCCTAACGGCTGAAATTGTTGATTCTCCGGTAACGGCGGTACCGAAAACAACGCTGGATAACAATGTCATCTATCTTACAGACGATCCCACATATGTCACAATGAAAGTTCTCGGTACGTTTATCACCCCGGCCGGATACACGGTGGTCGATCAGGGCTTTATATCCCTTAAGAATCCGCCGGTTGACCCGGGGACGGACTTAACCCTGGCCACAGTCGGAATCACCAAACTCAGCACCTTAAATAAAACAAATGAGTCCGGGCAGGTGTACCGTTCAATCAAAACGTACTATGATTACACCTTCTATGTGCGCGGTTATCTGACCTATAAAGATGCAGCAGGCAATACCCAAACCATCTATAGTGAGTACGTGGTCAAAGCGGTAAAAAGCAAATAGCGAGAATAAGATTCTAAATAATTCTTATTTAAGTTCCAAAAATTGGTCAATAGGAAGGGAGGTGTTCAAATTGAAAAAAGAATATGAAGCGCCGGAAATCTACTTGCAAGAATTTGAATTGGAAAACACAGCTTTGTGTTATTTTGGTGTCCCCGAAGTTAGCGGCGGTGTAGAAGTATAAGGTTTGGGTGAAATACGGAAGGAGGCAGGAAGCATGACGTATGACGCATGTGCTTTCTGCCTCCTGAAAGTAGTTTGGGATGGTCCGCATGTCACATTTTGAGTAGACCCCCATGCCGCGATGCGGCACCAACAAAGAATGAAAATATGCTATTTTCAGGGGAGATAGGGTTAAATGAAAAAAGTAAATATCGCCAACCTGAATATCGAAATTGATACGGTGGAAGAACATTTCCTCAGCTCTGAGTGCCAAAAGTATGAGCATAAAAACTTTAGACAACCTGATTTGATTCTGCGCACCAAATATTTTGAGGAGATAACAAAACCCGTAGGTGAAATCATCGAGCAAATACGTGACGTCACCATCGTGCGCATGGGGGAAAACAGATCTTGCCGCTATTTGAGCATCAATGATACAGGCCAAATCGCCATTGCCATCTACTATAACCAGACTTACTCCGAAGTGGAAATACACTTGCGGAAAAACCTCCCCCAGCCAAGTCTTTCCCTGGCTGAATATGAATACCTGTACACCGGCTTTGCCTTCGGCAACAGGCTTGCGGAGTTAGGCGGAACGGTCCTTCACGGCTCGGGTATAGCTTATAATCAACAAGGCATTATATTTTCGGCGAATTGCGGCACAGGCAAATCCACCCACGCCAGCTTATGGAAAGAGTGCTTTGCCGGCCAGGTGACGGTCGTCAATGACGACAAACCGGCGATACGTTTTGATGAGGGGATTCCCTATATGTTTGGCACACCATGGAGCGGGAAATCAACGCTTCATACCAATATCCAAGTACCGCTGAAAGCGATTATTTTTATCAGGCGAGCGGAGACCAACAGTATCGAACGTCTAAACCTCAAAGACGGCATATTCTGCTTAATGAGCCAAATCAGCAGGCCTTATTATGATGAAAAACTAAGCCTGAAAACGATGGCGATCATCGAAAAGCTGGTTCAGACAATTCCAATATACACTCTGCATTGCAATATCAGCCAGAAGGCGGTAGATACGGTTTATCGGCAATTAACCCAAGACAGGGTAATTACTCCGTAAATAACTCATAAGTTGCAGGAACATGCAGCTTTCTTTTCCCGGTAGAGAAAAAAAAGAGGGCGTAAAGAAACTTTCGTTTCGCGACGTCCTCTTAACCGTTTTACTCTAAAAATTGTTTGCAATTTCCCTATACATTTATTATTGCTGCTATCTTCCTCATATTGTAAGATGAGCGATGAATGCAATCACCACTCTAATCTATTGGTAGTGATGTCGTCAATACTAAGACGGATTTCGGTGGGAAGCTGAGTTGCTTAAGTTAAACCAATATAAACTCTAACTGGTATACTGTCAATAAGAAAGTCAATGGTGATGGCTTTCGGAACCGGTAGAGTAGCTTCTCCATTTTCTCCGACGATCAAGGTCGGGGGCGAAATATCCAAGTTACTGATTCCTGCTTTGCTAAACTGAGTACAAGCATTGGCACAAATCATATTGCCCATTTCTGAGATAGCACTCCTGGCCATTGCATCAAGTTCGTTAACCGGCATACCCATCATCATTTGAGAAGCAAATTTTTTCGCTGATTCCAAGTCCATGCCAAACATAATGGCACCTTTAATCGTTCCAAATAACGATATGTTAAGGAGTATTCCTTCATATTTGAAAGTACTGTCAATAATAGAAATATTGCGTTTTTCTACCGAAGAAAAACCTATTTGCGGGAGGATTATTGTAAACGAAGTAAGAAGGGGGTTGATAATATTTACATCCATAAGCGCGATCCCTTTTTGAAACCAACGCCCAAAAAAATAGGCCCAAAGCTGGTTTCTGCCAATTCAGCATTGATTTTAAGATTTGGACTTAGAATTTCAGTGGATGAACCAGAAAACAAACTCGGAGGTGAAACCCGCAAATTATAAGATTTGTCTGTTTTATTCAACATTGAACAAGATACTCCCGCAATGATATTGGCTAATTCGGCAACCATAGCTAAAACCTCTTCCCTATTTTTATGAGGACGCTTAAGCAAGGTTTCAACAATTTTTTCAGCTGATTCCACGGATAAATCCATGATCATTGAGCCGGAATGCTGGCCAATTAAGCCGATAACAGCGGTTATACCTTGAGAAAAGTATTGGACATCAAAATTATCCACAGGCTTAAATGAAACAGACGACTTCGTCATACGGTTAATGTTTTGGGTGAGAGCTTCTTTAAAAGTTGCAAGTCCGGTAAGAAGCAATTTTTCATACTGATTATCGGGAGACAAAACATTCTTTATCATGGAAATTAAAGTTTCCCCATCGATGGGCTTTTGTAAATATCCGGCTATTCCGTTTCGACGGGCTTCAGCTTCCGTTTCCTCATCTTTCATGGAGCTGACTAGGACAATCTTAACATCAGGGTCATTGAGGAGAAGTGACCTGCTGCATTCAAAGCCATCCGTTCCCGGCATAACAATATCCATTGTAACCACATCAGGTTTGCAGCTGTTATAGGTCTCTATTAAGGTATCAAAAGAATCCGCTTCCCCTACTACTTCCAAGCCGCCTTCGCGCAGCGTTTCCATTATTAGTGTTCTGGAAAAAAGAGAATCATCGACAACCATAACTTTAATGGGAGACATATGATGGTATATCCTCCTGTACAAAAAGAATTTTAAATATTGGAAAAAGTGGAACATTATGATAAGAAAATTATATCAACTGCTTAGCCGAATTTCTAGTAGAAATAAACATTAGTTAAAAATAAAAAAATTTTTTCTCAAAGATATTGGAAATTTAGATGCCAGCGTAAAAGTGCTTAATAATTATTGCAATTTAATGGAAAATATTAATTTGATATTAGGGGAAACTATAAAATAAAAATTTAAAATTTCTTAAGGAGGGGACTCAAAATATGAGTATCTTTGGTTGGATTATTTTAGGTGGACTCGCAGGCTGGGTGGCCAGTAAATTTACCGGTAATGATGCCAGAATGGGTGTCGGAATGAATATCCTCGTGGGAATCATCGGTGCTCTCATCGGCGGATGGATTGTCAGTATGTTTGGTGGCGTTGGTATCAGTGGCTTTAATATTTGGAGTTTTATCATTGCCTTATTAGGCGCCATTGTGCTCCTAACGACTATCAATGCTTTCTCTTCGAATCAAAAAAGATTTAAGCGCAATACCTAAATTAATTGTAATTTGTTTTTTTAAACTTACCTTATGTATTAATCCAATGCTGCTTTTCTACCTAAGAGAAGCAGCTTCTTTTAACTAAAGTCGGATCCTTTTGTGACGGTAGTGAATAATCTAATCCGTTAAAAATACATATTTCCGATCTGAGCCATATTTTTGTGTATACTCTTTATCAGCGCTTCATTTTTAATCTGATTGAGTCAATTTCATAATATTTGATTTCCGAAGGCGAGACCTCCAGAATCTTGT
>CAYZDF010000081.1:0-10531 GCA_964477085.1 uncultured Gracilibacteraceae bacterium
GCTGGTTTATCAGTTGAATCAAAGTGGCCTGATTGATGCTGTTACCGGTAAACCATTTCAGCTTGGTCAGAATCAATATTTGACGAGTGAAGAGTACCTGGGACGTACCGGTTATGGTATGGACTATTATACCAATGCTAAGAGCCTTTCCTTGAGCCCTCAGGAATTACGGGAAATCGATGCCAATATCAAACTCTTAACCAAAGAAGAAGCCATAAAAGTCGTCCAGAAATGGGTGGAAATCCCTTCGGGCCTGTCACTGCGTTCCATGAACCTAAATACTGTAAGTCATTTAAGAGACACCAAGGTCTGGTATTTTGACTGGGCTGCCGCCGGCAGGGAACGGATGGAAAGTGTTACCGCCCGAGTCGATGCCGTTAATGGCGATTTAATCGGCTTTAACTTCTACAGCTCGCTACCGCCCCAGGTCGATAAAACAGCACAGCAAGACCTTCTGAGTAAAAAAGATGCTCAAACCCTGGCAGAAGAATTCCTCCAGAGAATCCAACTGCAAAAATTTAAACAAACCAAGCTCAAAGGCGACCCTGAAAGCGATCCTGTTCCCTCTCCTGTGGCGGAGGCTGCCGTCGATATCAAAGTCTTTCCTGTTCCAGAAGAGACTTCCACTAGTTTTAACTATGAACGTGTGGTGAACGGAATTGTTTTTCCTGCCAATGGCATCAATGTCACAGTGGATTTAATTAACAAAAAAATTACTTCATATGATCTTAACTGGTACGGTCTTGACTTCCCTTCGCTTTCCCAGGCCCTCTCTCAAAGTAAAGCTGAAGAAGCCTTCTTGGAAGTAAGACCAATGGTTTTAAAATATGTCCTGGTAAATAACGGCGGTGAAGTGAGCGAAGCAAAGTTGGTCTACCGGCCATCTAATGATGGTACACGCATATCAGATATGATCGATGCCAAAACCGGTGTATTTCTGGACTGGCAGGGTAAACCCCTGACCAACCAATCCCGACTCTATCATTTCACTGACATTGCCGGACACGAAGCTGAAAAAGAAATTACAGCTCTTGGCCGGGCCGGAATCTTCGGCGAATACGGCAGTGTGTTTAAACCTACTCAAAATATTACGGCTGAATCCCTGTTCCGGGCCTTACTCACTATTGGCAACGGCTCCGACAATTATAGCCTCTCTGCCCAAGACATCCTGAAAAAAGCCAAAGAGCAGGGCTGGCTCAAAGAAGAAGTGACCCCCACCCAGACCATATCTCGGGAAATGTTCAGTAGAATCATAGTACGCTATCTGGGCTTAGAAAAGATTGCCGAACTGAAGTATATCTACCAGTCACCCTTTAAAGATATAAACCAATCCCAAGGATATATCGCTCTGACCACGGGACTTGGTATCATCAAGGTGGATGGACAGAATTTTGAACCGGGCAAGAACGTTACCAGAGCGGAAGCAGCATCTTCCATCATTAAGGCTTTGGGGAGCAAGACGTGAAGTAACCTATTATAGAAATTACTCGCTTCGTTACTGTTTCACACAGTTTGAACAACAATGCTCAATAAGCCTCTCTCAGCAAATTTTAACTAGAAAAACAGATGCGGATTTAATTTTTCGCATCTGTTTTGTGTTATCGTGAGAACGATCTGGCAAATTCAAGCTGCCGTTATTTACGAGTCTGTAATATTGATACAGAGCATTATAAAGAAAAAAAGGAGTATAATCGAATGGTGTCGAATAGTTAACCTTAATTGACTTAGAATTGCTTAAGATTCGGAGGTGATGATATGGATTTAAAGTATTATAAGATAATTGTGGAATCTTCGCCGAATATGATTTGGAAATCGGGTACAGACGGTAAATGCGATTATTTTAACAATACCTGGCTGGAGTTTACCGGCAGGGCATTGAAACAGGAACTGGGAGACGGCTGGGCAGAGGGTATTCATAAAGCTGATTTAAAAAAATGTTTGAACGTTTATAACACTTCTTTTCAAAATAGACAGGCTTTTGAGATAGAGTACCGCCTAAAGCGCTTTGACGGACAGTACCGCTGGATTAACGACAGAGGAGTCCCCTTCTTTGAAGAGGGCGTCTTTGCCGGCTATATCGGCAGTTGTGTCGATGTTCACGAAAAGGTGGAAGGCCGGAAATTAAAGACCAAGGCGCAAACTGACGGATTAACTGCCATAACCAATCGGGAATATTTCGAAAAGATGTTCCAGCAGGAATTCAGAAAAGCGAAGAAACTAAAGGCCCCTCTCTCCATTATCATGATCGACATTGATAAATTTAAAATGATCAATGATCTTTATGGACATCTTGCGGGAGATAAAGTGCTCATCTCTCTTGCCAAGGTAATTAAAGATAAGATTCGGGAAATCGACTTGTTTGGACGCTATGGCGGTGAAGAATTCGTGATCGTACTGCCTAATATTAATGGCGTATTGGGCAAGCAAATTGCCGAGCGCCTTCGGAAAATGGTAGGAAATAAAAAGATATCTCATAAAAAACACGTCATCCGGGTCACCGCAAGCTTCGGTGTTGTTCAATTATCAGACGAAAAATCCTATATTGAACTATTGGATAAAGCCGACCAGGCCATGTATATGTCAAAGCGAAATGGAAGAAATTGTGTTACCTTGCTATAAAACCCTTTAACAAAACAGCAGCTCCGAATTAGGCTGAATTCCTTCACAATGACCCACATATCTGAAGTCTAAAGAAGGAATACTCCTTTTACAGGTGTCATAAGCTAAGACACTCATTCCAAATGCGTTAGCTATCCGGGCTGTCTGTTGACCGATTCTTCCAAAACCAATAATCCCCATTTCTTTTCCAGCCAGCTCTGATAAGGGATAATTCCAAAAACACCAGTCTTTGCTTTCTGACCAAGCCCCTTTGCTTTAATTACTGCAATTGCCTTCTCTTTGTTGCTTGATCCGCAATTCCTCTTTGGCGACACGCAGATTTGCCGTCTTTAAAGTTTCCTCAGCATTATTCGGAGAGATTACAACGACACCATCATCATCGGCTATGCATTTCAGTAATCAGGATTCATCACAGTACATAAAAGTTCCCTGGTTTCTAAGTTTATTTTACTTAACGATAAGGCCCAGCAATTGAGCAAGGGAAACAGCCTGGACAGCATTCACAATGGCCCCTCTCACATCTAAAGCATTTACGCCGATCCCTTCAATATCACAGCTGGTAAAATCGATTCCCTGCAGATTAGTAAAATTCAATTGGGCTTGCCGAAGGTTGGAATCGAGAAATTTTACTTTTGAGAATACAGCGTTTTTAAAGTCAGCGGAAACCAGCTGACATTGCTGAAATGCAACCTGCTTGCAATTCGAAAACGTAAAATAAGCATAGTGGCCATTGCAATTTTCAAATGTAACATCCCGTAATGTAGCTTCACTTAAATTGATCCCTGTCAACTTACAATCGATGAATTCTACGCGATGAAGTCTGGCTTCGCTAAAATCAACATTGGATAGATCACAATTTTCCAACCTTACATTCATCAGGTCGGCATGCCGGAAGACTGCCTGTTGAAATATCACTTTTTGGAAGATTACATATTTAAAAACGACATTCTCTGCTTCCAGGTTACTCAGCGTAGAATCAACTATTTTAACATAAGAGAAAATAGTCTCGTCCACGACCTTTTCTTCTTGCAATTCAATCACTTCCAGAGTGGTATCAAATACGGGCCTAAAAGTAATCAGTTTATCCTTCTTATCTGTCATCGTCTCTCTCCAGATTCTTAATATTTTCTTTAATGAAAAATGCTTTCTCGGTTCAAATTGATACAAATCCCTTGGTTATCATTTTAAAATTCTTAAGTCATCCGGTATTTCTATCCCTGCCAATTTCATCAGAAATACTGCATTGCGTGTTGCTGAAACACTGGGCCTAAGCTTGTAATCGAAGCGAATTTCGTCATTGACATAGTACTCCTGAAAATGATAATTCCTGACTTCCCTGCTTTCCTTGGCCAAATCCCCGAGTTCAAGAAGCCAGAACCAGACTTTTCTCATTCGATAGTATCCACAAAGACCAGCCGGTAATCCGGAGAATTCCAGGCCTAAAGGTTTTGGTTCGGTGACTGACTCTGTGGTACGATCTGCCTATGATATTTCGCCCATATCTTATTAAACACCAGAGGGGCCAGGGCAGTTATCCAAATTCCGATAAGCAGTAACGCAAAAAATCAATCGGAAGCGAAACACCCAAAGCTTCTTTGCTGATTGACTTGCAAAAAATGGCAATGGCAAAATATTCTTCTCCCAGTACAGTGATTCCGACGAACAACTGATCAAAAAAGGGAGTTCGTAGGGCTTGAATCCCTTTTAACATATCCAGCATTAACTCCATAGGCATCATCACTTTCTCTTTTTAAGGAAATTATAGCACAGATTCGACCAGGCTTTGACTTCATTGTAAATAGTAAACATCGCATTTGACCAAAGCACGTGACCAGTTTAGTGACTATTGTGTCAGAGGTAGGGAAACCATTTTTATCTTCTCTATAATAAGTTATTCTATTTCCCTGTGCTTCCTTGCTCCACGATCGATTCAAGTGCCTGCATACCGTTTGATTGGATCAGACAGAAAAAATCTCCCGAGCATCTGCTCGGGAGACTTTCATTTCTTCCTTTTTGAGTTTTTCTTTTGATTTGTTTCCTTTTGATTCTTACCTTCACCGATTATGACTTCTTGGTGATCGGCAGCCACACTTCACATCGGTAGTCGGCAGCCTGTTGATCTCCTTCGAAATACACCTCGATATCCGGTGCGTTGGCATATTCGTAGCCGGAGGTGGGCAGCCACTCGGTGATAATCCGCTTTTGCAGCTCCTGGATAGCAGAGGGCATCGGACCAATACATTCGAAGACAGCCCAGGTACACCCTGGAACAGTGTACTCAACCATTCCATCTGGCGTCGCCTCGTTGGAGGCAACGGCAATGTAATAATCAAAATCCTTACCGTTCATGCAAGTGCTGACACCTAAGAGTCCATTGGGTTCCTGATTCATGAGCTCAAGGATGGCAGGGACGATGCCACTTTGCACTGTTTTTTGCCAGAATAGCGGTACCTGAGCAAAGCATTCTTCAGCACTCAAGTTGTAGTGTTCTTTGACCCCTATGATCTTAAACGGCTCCTTGATTATGATTTTGTAATTCATTTCAGCCTCTCCCTTAATTGTAATTTTGAAGCTGATACGTGGATAGGCCTTGAGTGATACCCCGATATGACGGGACTCCGCCGGGGACACACCATGCACCTGATGGAAAGCACGATTGAAAGAAGTTGGTGAATCGTAGCCGTATTTAAGGGCCACATCAATCACTTTGGCGTTGCTGCTCTGTAATTCGAATGCGGCCAGGGTCAATCTCCTGCGTCTGATGTATTCGGAAAGCGGCACATCAGCGATATAGGAAAACATCCGTTGAAAATGAAAAGTCGAACAACACGCAATCCTTGCTACCTGATCATAACTGATTTCCCCTGCCAGATTCTCTTCAATATACGACACGGCTTCATTCAGTCTTGATATCCATTCCATCGTATCACCTCCAGACAATTAAAAGTATATCGGCTGGATAATCTGTCATCCTCGCATTTGATGCCGGAAAAAGAGAGATAATTCAGCAAAGCCTGATTAGAATAAGATATTTAAGGTACCGATCACCAAACCGACTAATGCCCCTAAGTTGACGATAGCGGTTAATTCTCTTTTCATCACAGATAGGACCAGTTCCTCAATCTCCCGAACATCCATGGCGTTGACTTTTTGTTCGACGATACCCGCGATATCGAGCTGCATAAAATACCCCGTAACTTTATGCCGGATGAATCCTGTGTAAACCTTTTTAACAAGCTCCGACAAACGTTCTTTATCCAGGCCGATATCCAGAACAAGTTCACCGAGCTGCCGGTTTTCCAGTCTTTCAATCTCACTTCTGACAACGGGTCTCACAATGTCGATTCCATTCTCCTTGAAATAGGCTTCCATCTTGTCAGCCATGGGAACCGTTACAGAAGCAATCAATTTATCATTTACCATAAATGCGAGCATTGTTCCCGCAGTCTTTTCCTTAATAATCCTGCTGCTTTCTTTGACTATCAGTTCCCTCAGGTCCAACTTGGAAATTCCTGAGGCAATTTTTTCACAAAGGAATTCTTCCATCTTCACTTTGCCGCGAAGATAATCCTCTTGCCCGCAGTAGTCAGCCAGCTTAGTTTTTAAAGATTGCTCTTCACCTGGGAATAAAAAACCTGTGATTTCGGTTACTACTTTGTCTTTCATAGCTTCCGTCAGAAACAGATTTCCAAGATCTTCGCCGGTTACAAGATTATTGCCGACAGCTTGCCCCAAAGCTTTCGCTAATTGTTCTTTTCGTTTCGGAAAAATACCCGGCGTAAACGGCAGTCGGAAACTTCCGATTATTATCGGATGTAATGGACGAAACAGCATTTTAACGGCCAAATAATTTGTTGCATAGCCGATTAAAGCTCCTATAGCAGGACCTGACAGCAAGTTAATCATGTTCATTTCTTTCTCCCAATTGCTATTGTTAATATCAATTTCATTCGAACGAGTCCATTTTATTATATTCGACCCATTCCCACAACATTTTGGTTGTATTTCCTGGATAAATATCAATCATTGCCTCGTAATGCATACCCGACCATTTGTTGATTTTAAGCAAATGCACCGAGGGTTTTCCTCGGTGCATTTAAAATTTACATCCTTCGTTTTATTGTAATGTCATTATTGCGTCAGCTCTTTCTTGCTAGCGGCTGAATACTTGAGATAGATATCACCTAAAGGTTCTTCGATGGTGAATTCGATTGCATGTTCCACTGTCGGGGTGAATATTTGGGTCGGATCTCCGATCATCAACTCATCGAGTACTTGCTTCAGGGTTTTCCCTGTGTATTGTCCTTCCTGGGCTTTCTTCTTCAAGGCCTGCATGTTCGGGGACAGGACGTCCGCTCCTTCTGCAAAATCCTCTTCCCAGAACTGATAGCCAAGGAGTCCTGCTTTGAAGATGTATTGGCCATTGCTCGTCTCAGTTCGTTCCAGCCGGTTTAGGTAGTAACAGCGGAAGCCATGATCACTCCAGCCGACCGGGGTGTATCTTCCATCTTCATAACTGAGCCACTTAGAAGGCTGGTGAGAATATTGAATTCCTGTTAAGTACTTGGAGGTGATACGGTCAAATTCTTCTTCCGTCAGGAAGGAACGGGCTTCACCCTTACCGGAAAACTTTACGTCCCAGGAATTGGCATAGACAAACTTCGTGAGTTGGTCCCAGTCCACATCCTTACCTGTGAAATCAGGCAGATTAAACAGCTCACTTTGATTCTTCTCGTAATAACTATAGAAAAAATGGATGACGGAGGCATTTGTCCCCCATCGATCAGAATACAAGAGATCATGCACCGTCTGGGCCTGTCCGCCGTATCTCTGATTCATGAAGCCGATCTGAAACCCCACAGAGGGCTTCTGTGTCCAGTCAACTTTCCCGGCCTTGTCATTAACAACCTTGACCGCGCCCCATTCATCACCCTTCCGGACGTAGATGATATTCTGGGAGCCATTGAGCACATCCATGACCGCCATATCATATTCCGCCTTGAGGACGCTTTTTCCGTCATAGGTAAGGTAGCCGTATTTGCCGTCCTTCATCACTCTCAGATAAGGCTCGACCTCTTCATAATAATTGAGATCGATCCCATCCCAATTGGGGGTGACCACCACTTTTCCCTGCTGGTTGACACAGCCCCATACCCCATCCTTCATGACGGCGACCAGACCGTTAACCTCATTTTCCATCGGGGTGGTTGTTTTCCGGATATCGTCCCATTCATCCTGGCTTAGTCTTTGGCCCTGATATTCGTAGAGCTGCCACTTACCCTCTTTCTTCGCGGAAACAAACCCATAATGCGTCATGAAATCGTCAAATTCATAGGGCAGTAATTCTTGGCCCTCTGCGGTTAAAAGAGCTTTCTTCCCATCTTGCTCTTTTATAGGGTAATACTCCCTTACCAGTCCGTTATCCGTGAAGATAAACCGCAGCAGTTGACGTTCAGCCATGTTCTCCGGGTCGGAATAATGCATCACAAAAGCGTATTCCACCTCGTTCTCATCATCCCAGGTGGCAGTTAAGACAAAGAAGGTATTATCCTGATGCCCCGCGTAGGTCGACAAAAGCTTAAAGCTTAAGCCCTCGACAGGGATCTCCATAATCGGTGGCATGTACGAGGATAACCGATCCGTATAACGATCGGCCTTCAGGGTTAACTTAGCAGGCGGGTATTGACCAAAATCAAAGGTTACGCTCTCCCCTGTCTGGCAAGTATTCGCCCTGCCTTCATCCAGCTTTTTGAACAATACCTCCTTATAAGACGATCTGTCATAGACTGCCTTATTCCACTTATTCGACAGGAGTTCATAGGCCACCGGTCTTTGATCCGTACCGACGGTAATCGTTATTTCAAGTGGTTCTTCAGGCAGATTTTTTAAGTTTTGGGAACTGTCGTCGGTCCCCGTGCTGGCTGGATCACTGGAACAGGCCGTTAATGCCATCATAATAAACAAAGTAAATATCAGAAACGAAATGATGTATCTAGATTTACCCGGCATAAGATACTCCTTTTCTCGCAAATTACTTATCGGATAGATATATTTAAACTTTATTGCATGTCATATTAGTTCATTTCCATACCGTATTGTTCAATACAATCCGGGGATTAGATCTCTCCGGATTTTCTTCGTTGAATTGTACATACAACGTCGTTTGATTCTCACATATGCTTGGTAGGCTGCTTATCTCTCCGTTGGCGATCAGTTCTGCGGCAGCCTCTAGATCGGAAATTCCCATTTCCTCGGCTTTCTCCGCCAGCCACTTTTCGTTTTCCCCAGGGGCATAACTTGGATGTTCGAAATAATACCTCTGCCAGCGGATGTTAATCGTCAGTTCTTTTGACCCCTTTGATTCAATCTCCAATCCTGTTAGTAAATAAACCATCCGATTATGTGACAATCCGCTTTCCGGCCACGGTGAATAATAACCATCCTGATAAACTGCTAATTTTCGAAAAGCCTGGTGCTGCATATCCGCATAACTCTCTTTAGCGACAAACATGCTTTGGATGGCTTTTTGCATATCTTCCTTCTCCATCCTTTCCGGATATCGCAGGTAACTCAGCATATAAAATACCGCATAGCCAAACTTGTTGTAACCAAATGATTGTGTATACTGATCGGCATCAAAAAAAGACTCATAGTAATTCATATCGGGCAGATAAACGAAGCGGTAATCTCTGGCGAAGAGATTGAAACGCTCGCGCATTTCCCGCGTGATCTCCACCTTGCCTCTCTCCTGGACAATGCTTCGGATAAATTCCGGTCCGCTCGGATAAAAGATAAATTCTGCTTCAGTATTGCGCGTGTAGGTTAGTGTCTCTTGTTTGTCCGGGTTCTTAAAGTCCGTTTTCACGTAAGACAATACCCCGTTGTGCTCCCATTTTGTGGGTAGATAATAATACTCCGCTGTTGCCCGGGCCAGAATCGTTATTTCCTGTGAATTAATAGAATAGATACACATATCGACCGTCCCCGATAATTCGTTCGCCACACCCGGTTTAATCTCACTTATTTGTCCCATGGCAATCCACTTGGAATCGGGAGACCAAACCGCTTCCCCTACATATGAGTTATTGTTCATCTTCGATCGGCTGTAAGCATCAACGAGGATTCCTCCTCTTTGGATACTTGAACCGGCATCGGCTAAAATATAACGATTATCCGGCGACCAGACAAAACCGCAGATCCTGTCCCTGACGCCCTTTATGACAACCGGCTGATTATTTTCTACTTCCCAAAGCAACATTTGGTCTTCCCAGCCGAGCTTCCCGACAGAAAAAGCCACGATCCGCCGGTCGCTAGACCAATTGATTTGCTGAACATCCTTCCGGCTTTTCAGGAAGTTATCAATGGATTCATAGCTGCTGTCAGATACTTCAAATAAAGAAAAATCAGCCTGTATGGTGTTATCTTGATTATCGGCACCCGTCCTGTTCTCAATACTCTGCTCAGAAGAATCATTAGGGTTTGGTTCCTGTCGGACGCCAGAACAACCTGATGATAAAAAGACAATGCATAGAAATACAGAAGTTATTTTACGTAAAGAGAACTGTCTCAACATCCTACCCCCCTGGAACAATATTTTCGACTTAAAGTATTCTACACATCCCATCAATTACCTTTATTGTTAATAGTAACCTTTTGCCTTTAATGTTTTACTTCAGCGGAGCAGTCAAAAACCGGTAAGGTTTTCCTCTGAAATAGTTATTCAAATGCCAGGATATTTCATTCTATATAAAAAAAGCTGCCGTAATATTCAAACGACAGAAATGGTTTATTTTTCCAATATATGTTATAATTAAGTTGCAACAGAAGGCGTGTAGGGCGGTCGGCATTTCCTCCGGAAAGGAGGTGATGCCATGGAAGTATACCAAACATTAACACTGATGATATCCTTCGG
>CAYZDF010000082.1:0-10464 GCA_964477085.1 uncultured Gracilibacteraceae bacterium
AAGCTTAAGAATTGGCATTATGCCCTGCTCTATGCCCCTGGCATTCTTGCTTTGGTTGTTGTTCTGACGGTATTCTCCAAAGAGTACCATCCTGACTGGGCTTTGAAGGTGTTTGCCAATGTTTACGGTGTATATTACGCAATATGTATTCTGACCTCTTTAACTACCATTGGGCTATGGGGCTTTAGATCAGGTTCACGCCGAGAGAAAAAATTTGCAAAAGCAATCATCTTTTTTGGCGGATTCACATTGTTTATTGGTTTTCTTATTCAAAATGTCCTTCATCTCCTCTGGCCTGAAATCGTACCTCAGGTTGCCCAGATCATTGCACTTATCTTTGCTTTGGGTGCAGGGTACGCCATTGTTAAGTATAAGTTAATGAATATCTCGGCGTTAGTAAGTGATACGCAGATCCTGTCCCAAATCCAGGATTTTGTCATACTTACCGATAACCACTTAAACATTGTTCAACTGAATCATAGAACTGAACAATTGCTCGGTTCAGACAGAAAAACCCTCCTCTGTTTATCCCTGAAAGACATCATAAATAACGATGAGGTATCTCTGCTTACCGCTGTAAACGATCTTTCCAAATGTCAGGAAGTTTCGTTAAAAACGACAAACCATGAAATACCCGTCAAAATTCATGTCAGTCATGTTAAGGATGTTGTCGGGGATGATGTCGGCTATCTTTTGATTGGTCAGGATATGCGCCTTGTAAAAAGACTCAAATTTGAAATCAAAGAGCGTTTGCGTGCAGAAGAAGTCTTAAAGGAATTAACCTTCCATGATACACTAACAGGCTTATTTAACCGTACCTTTTTCGAAAAAGAGTTAGAGCGTATTGAGGAGAAATGTTCTTCGCTCGGGATCATTGCCATAGATGTTGATGGTCTCAAGCTGATCAACGATACATTGGGGCATACAGCCGGTGATAATTTGATTTTGGCAACAAGTGAGGTCATCAAGAAATCCATAGGTCATCAAGGGACGATATTTAGAATTGGCGGAGACGAATTTGCGGTATTGATCGAAGATTCCGGCCAGTATCATGTACTTAACCTGGCAAAAAGAATTCAAGAGGAAGAAGTCGCATTCGCTTTGGCTAACGCTGATATTCTGCTTAGTTTTTCCGTGGGGACCGCTTTTAGTAAGGGACCAGTTTCAGGGAAACGGCTTTTTAAAGAAGCGGATGACAGTATGTATCGTGAAAAACTCTTTAAGTTAAACGGCGCTCGCAATTCTATCATAAGAACATTAACACAGACTCTGCAGACCCTGGATTATTTTACTGAAGGCCATGCCGAGCGCCTGCAGAATCTGGTAGAACGTTTGGCTGTAAGTGTCGGTGTCCCTTCCTCAAAAATAAACGATCTGCGTCTCTTTGCCCATTTTCACGATCTCGGCAAAATTGGAATCCCTGACCAGGTCCTGCTTAAACCCGGACCGCTTACGGCTGAGGAGAAAAGAATCATGCAGAAGCATTCTGAGATTGGATATCGAATCGCTATATCCTCACCTGAGCTTTTACCGATAACGGATTGGGTACTCAAACACCATGAATGGTGGAATGGAAGTGGCTATCCTCTGGGTCTTAAAGGAACCGATATTCCTTTGGAATGTCGTATTCTTGCTATAGCGGATGCTTTCGATGCCATGATCAGTAACCGCCCTTATCGTAAAGCAATGAGTCAGGATCAGGCATTGCGGGAATTAAGCCTATGTGCTGGTATTCAGTTTGATCCGGACATAGTAGATATCTTTATAAGGCAACATATTGAAAAGGACACGCCCTTTGTTGCGTCATTTGCCCACATGGTCAAAGATTAAGTGCTATCTATTATTGGCTATTGAGCATATTTCGGATGTTTTGCGCGACATGATGTTGTAAATTGAACGAGCGAAATGACTCTTCATACTGCGCGTAAGGGGTATACTCTCCTGTATGGGTAATCGCGGCTTTCAGTTGGTACTTAAGAGCTGTATTTGTTGTTTCCAGGTATAGATCATACATGGAAGGGACTGCTGCATCGGACAGTTCGGATAAAGCCTTGACATCCAGACTTTCCAGAGTTCCGTTTTTGTAGCGGTCAATATTGTAGGAAGCGATGCGTCCGTCCACGTTGCCAAAGCTTAAGAGCAGGAAGAAGATCACACATCCCACAAACATAACCCTGGCTGCATTAAACCTTTTTAACTGCCGGACGGCGGTCACCGCAAAGATGAAGAACAGTACGACCATGAACCAGGTCGTATAGACTCTCAGTTGAGTGAGTCCATAAGTGTTGATATACATTACCATCTTGCTGATAGCTGTAATGATCAGCATCAGGGTAAAGAGACATAAGGCAGTTGTCTCGATCTGCAGGATCCTGACCTTTTCCCTTTTGGCGATCAGATGGGCTGCGGCGATCACAGCCAGATTGATCCCGGCGACGGTGCAGAGTTCAAAGAAGCCTCGGCGGGCGTATTCGGCATACGTCATCAGTTCTGGGAGACGGTTATTAAATGCCGAGAAAAGATAGGTGACTTGGGAAAGGAAGAAGACCAGATAGACGAGATTCAAAGCCGTCAGCGCGGAATAAACCGTCACTGCCGGGACGAAACGAAAAGCAGCTGCTTTTTTATCCACTAATTCGATGGTGACACTCCCTGTATTCCTTCCATGAAGGTCGCCGTAGATCAAGCCGAAAAGGTAGCAGGCCACCGGAATCCCCAGGATCATCTGGAACAGAATATCCAAAGATACCGTAAAATGCAGGTTGGCTATCAGTCCTTCGAATGCGGCGTCGGCTTCCATCAAGAGATTGACGACAATAGTCAGGACCGGAATCATCACCAGGATACCAACCGCACCGGCCAGAAGGGATTTCCCCTTTTTGTTGCCGTCAAGGAGTGTCCTGACTGCACCGAAACAGCAGGCGAAATTGCTTAAGGGAACGACTAAAACCTGTTGATAGATATCACCGGCGATATAGGCTGAGAGCTTTTTCTCCAGGGTTCTGCCCGTCGACAGGCTGACCCAGTAGATGACCGCAGCCATCAGAAAGATAAAATTCAGCAGTTTAAGCGGGATGTTGTCAAAGAGCAGGAAGACGGAAGCAGACAGGGCGATCAAAGCTAACCACACCAGGCTTAATCTGGACTGCTTAACCCCTGCGGATTTGAGATAGATGACGGTACAGGTGCAGAATACGACGGCAAAGAGGGGAATACCCGCCCCTAGACCCGGAAGACGGATCAAATTCCAGTATAAAAAACCACAGACCAGCATGGCAAGAGCGAAAAAGATATCGTTTCTTGTATAAGTAGGTTTATTGCTATCGATTAGATTATTAGTCTCAAGTGGAATACTGGTATTTATCGCATTATCGTTCATTTTGCTCATCCTCCCCTTCTCCTGCCTGTTCTCCTTCCACATACTCCAATATGTCCCCGGGCTGGCAGTTTAAAACCTTACAAATCTCATCCAAAGTCGAGAAGCGAATGGCTTTGGCTTTATTATTTTTTAATATCGAAAGATTGGCCGGAGTGATCCCGATCTTCTCCGCCAGCTCGCCGGCGGATATTTTTCTTTTGGCCATCATAACGTCAAGGTTAACGACAATCAAAGCAATCCCTCCCTATATTGTGTAATCATTTTCTTGCTTGATGATAATGGCCTGTTCGAAAACGTTCTTGATCACTCTTAAGATCAGCCCCAAAAAAGCCGCACAGACGGCAATAATCACGAAAAGGATATAGTAGAAACCGGAGATCAACAGTATCACAGAAACGGTAAAACTGAGCCAGGACAGCACCCGTAGGAGCTTAACATTCTTATCCGTAAACACCTCTTCCCGCTTGATATTGGCAAGCAGCCGGTCCAGGCAGATCAAAGAGTAGAGACCCGGCACTGCGCAGGCATAGACCGTGATCAATAGGGAGGTAACGATTTCCGAATTTTTGCCCGTATATTCCACATATGTAGGGATTAACTTAGGCATCGCTATCGCTGCTACGATCACCAGGACGATGGCAATCTTGGTGCAAATGGATGACAGAATCACAGATTTATCTGGATTCCACATGTTCTATCATTCCTTTCCAGTATCTTAAAATGTGCATGGTATTTGTGGTTCTATTTTAGAGGGTTTATTTATTGTCTGTCAATATTTATTTATCGTTTATCGATAATATTATATTGTTGTTTGATAAAAATATTCCTAAAAAACTAAAAACCTCGGATTTCTACGGTAAAAATCTTAATTGAACGAAAAAGCGTGTATCGTTTTCAGACTGAAACTGATAAAAGTTGTAAAATGACTAAGACTAATTCAGAGGCTTTTGTCGATTTTCTACAAACAAGAGTATAAGAGATTTTCGATACTTTAGATTCAGAGATATTCGAAGCGAATGCAATCCATACGTATCAAAAAGTTCCAGAGAAATAAGATTCTGGGAACCGGTTAATTTCAATATGGAGGCAACTACTATCTGGAGCTTTCCGCAGAGAGGGGATTGGGCATATCCCATAATTCCAGGTACAGAGGAAACTGGTCTCCATATATTCCAAGTAATATCATTTTAAAATATTCTGAAGTTGGTGATCGTGTCCTGGATCAATTTCTTGGAAGCGGGACCACGTTAATAGAAGCTAAATTATTAAGAAGAAGAGGTATTGTTCAAGTCTTACCCCACACCTTTCTCTACCCGAAACGGAGCGGCCAATGCCTTTGACCGTCTATTTAAAAAATACAATAACAGTATACTGATTGTATCTTATTCCTCCAACAGTTTGCCGACGCTCGATGAGATGGTTTCAATACTTTCTAAACACAAAGAGCATGTCGAAGTTATCCCAGTAGATTACCGATACTCTTTCGGAAATCAGGGGAATCGCATAGGTAACAATAAAAATCAAGTGTAGGAATATCTTTTTGTGGGCTATTAAGGAGGGGCATCTATGCAGCTTTGGTATATCGGAAACACATCCGTCAGAAGCGCATTCCGTCTCCGTGACGGATTAATTGCTCTATCTACATCTTCTCTTCAGGGTAACATGCGTGGTCAGGAAGGTGATCGAGCATTTCGTGATTTGTTAGGTCAGCACGGAATTGTTTCGCTGGGATCAGATGAAACATACAGTGTTGGTCGTAAATGGCTATCGGCACTTGGCAAGCTGGGATTTTTGTATCCGGAGATACCAAGCTCTGCTACTATCAGTCAAGAAGAGATTGGTCCAATGGATACAATCACGCCAAATGGCTGGCGCCTGATTCGTGCGAAAACTGTTCCTGCAATGCAGGAATGCTCGTATAAAGCTTCTTTTATTAAACAAACGTCATAGACCTATTTTAAACATATTTTAACAAAGCATTGTAAACTTGAGGTTAAAATGAAGTTCGTAAGAAAAAATAATTTTGGTAAATTCCGTCGTAACGTCTAAAAAGGCCTCTGCGAGTTAAAAGTCGCACGAGGCCTTAGTTATTTATAATGGATTTCTCTTTACCTTTACTATGATTTAAATTGTTGGCGAGATTATTTTAAGGAAATATCACTGATCCCGCAATCTGCAAATCCGAAAACCTATATGACTGAACCGTATCACAATCTTAATTATATCTGAATTGTCTTTGTTCTTCTCTCTGACATCATCCATATCATTCACCTAGTACGATTATTTTCGTATTTTGTACGATTTTTAAACGGTTGCGTCTATATATACCAAAAGAGTTAAATTGCTGCTTGCGATACATTTTAACCTACTTCTATCATATGAGTATGAGTATGGTTTTTTCCTTCTGTTTGGGGAGAGCTACATTGGTCCATTCTTTTTCTTTGGGCTTTAATTCTTCTATTCGTTAATGTAAACATTAGCAGTATCCCGCTGATGCCTAGGATGGTGAGCATCATAAAAACGTCATCAATACCACGCATATACGATTGCTTTAAGACAACACTTTTCAATAAGCTTGCGGCACCTGGAGAGGACAAGTCTTTGCTTAACCCCTGTGCTGATAAATAATCTTGGATCTCAGTAAATTTTAGCATCGCTGTGGGGCGGCTGTAGCTAAAGGTTTCGCTGAGAACAGCTTCATGAAAAACTTGTCTTTTATTTAAAAAATAAGTGGTATAGGCTATCCCAACCGCCCCTGCCACTTGCCTGATAAGATTCATGGCCGCCGAGGCAGTACTGACAAGATGCCCAGGGACGCTATTCATACCCGCATTGAGAATAGGCATCATGGCCAGACCAAAACCGACGGCCCTCAAGGCTAGCATGATCCTGAGTTGGTCAAAACCGGTATCCAGGCTCAGTGTCCTGAAATAATAAGTAAAGGCGGTAACAATGATCAAGCCGGCCATCCCTACCCCAAAAGCTCCGAATTTATCAAAAAGCTTACCGCTTACCGGCATCAAGAAGCCGGTTGCCAACGCCATGGGAAACATCATGAGTCCCGTATCCAGCGGGCTGTATCCCAATAAATTCTGAGCGTAGATCGGGATAAGGAAAACCACGGCGAACAATAGGATTGTAATAATGGCGGAATTGAGCAGACTGAAAACCATAACCGGACTCTTAAACAGCCGCAGATCCAGCAAAGGGTAAGGGATAGATGATTCACGCTGAATAAAAAAGATCAGGGTAAAAGCTGATATTAAAAACAGATTGACGATGTACTGGGAGGTCCAGCCTCTATCCTGCCCTTCATGAACGGCCAGTAAAAGCGCAAAACAGCTTATGCCGATGAGGAAGGCCCCCAGGATATCCATTTTCAAATCCTTCTGCTGTGGGGTTTCCTCCAGGAGTTTCATAGCATAGAGAACCGTAATAATCCCAACGGGGACGTTAATGGTAAAGATCAAGGGCCAGCTGTAATATTCCACCAAATAGCCGCCCAGGGAAGGCCCGATGGCAGGGCCCATTGCGGCGGCAACCCCCCAGACGCCGGTAGCCGTGCCAAGTTTTTCTTTAGGTACCATGGCATAAATCATAGCCATACTGATCGGCATGATCATTCCCCCGCCCAAGGCCTGAATGACTCGGGCGATGATAATGGAGCCGGTATTCCATGCTATCCCGCAGAAAGCTGAACCAACTGTAAAAATCAACAAAGATATGATATACAAACGTTTATGCCCGTAGCGTAAGCATAAAAAACCGGTAAGGGGAATCACTACCCCGGAAACTAACATGTAAGCTGTCAGGACCCATTGAATATTATCGGTAGTCGCCCCAAAAGCCGCCTTCATATTGGGTATAGCTACGTTAACGATACTGGTGTCCAAAATAGCCATAAAGGTTCCGACCACTAAAACCATCACCGCACCCCAGGGAATTTTAACGTCAGATGGACTTCCCGCTGTGTTTTCCGCTCCATTGTTAATCGTCTTATTCATAGCCATGCCCCTTATTTAAGATGAATTTTCACAACTGCACTCATTCCGGGCAGCAAGCGCTGGTCATGGTAATTATCAATACTGATTTTAATCGGAACCCTCTGGGTTATTTTAATGAAGGAATTACCTGTATTCTGTTGTGGTATCAGGGAAAACACGGAGTTTGCAGCATCTCCTACAGCCATGACAGATCCAGTAAATTTAATATTAGGCACAGAATCTATGGTATACTCCACATATTGCCCTTCTTTGATTTTTCTCAAGTGGTCTTCTTCTATATTGGCGGTAATATAAAGATTATTAAGGTCGGCCATATAAATAACTGGCACAGAAGGACTTGCTATTTCACCGACATGAGCGATTTTTTTCAGAACGGCTCCTTCGCTGGGGGCCTTAATAATTGTCAATTCCAAATTGCTTCCTGCGGGCAGAATACTATCTGATTGTCTGCCAATGAGATCGTTTTTACTCAGATCGTCCCCTTCCTCAACAGGCAGTTCCAGGATCCGCCCTGTAATCTGGGGACTGACTTTCAGGATGTTGCCGTCAACGCGAGCATCTTCGGTGTGAACATAGTGCTTATTCTGAAACCAGTAATAGTAGGAAACCACTCCCATAACCAGGATCATGACGGCAATCATGACGATTATTCTTCTCTTTTTCATTCTTTTCTCCCCCTTTATGACAGCCTTTTGTTCAAATCTGTACCAGCTGCCCATCTTCCAGCAGGTCCAACCCTTTAACGATGATAATCTCGTTTTCTTCCAGTCCAGAAAGAATAGTGGTATTTTGACCATCAGAGGAGCCTAATTCAATATTGCGTTTGACTGCCTTGCCATTTTGCAAAACATACACCCTCTTGTTATCCTCTTCACTAATTATAGCCTGGTTGGGAATGACAATCTTATCCTGCCAACTGTCCTGAATTTGCACTTCTGCATACATACCCGGTTTAAGAAGATGCTTCGGGTTGTCAATTTTTACTTTGATCGGATAGGTTTTGGTCTGCGCATTAACCGCTGGTGCAATATTACTGATTTTCCCGGTAAAAGGTTCTGCAGTTACGACTAAAACCTTAACTTTAACTTCCTGCCCCACCACTAATTCGTTGATTTGATTTTCCGTAACATAACCATGGATAAGAATCTGATCCAAATTGGCAATGGAAACAACAGGCACTTGCATGCTGACCATTTCCCCTACGTCCACATTGCAGGCTGTAATAATGCCAGAAAAGGGTGCTTTAATAAAGGTATCATTATAGGTGATCTGGACTTTCTGCAAGCCGGCTTCCGCCGATCTCAGCCCGGCTTTGGCTTTTAGGTAAGTACCTTCATAATTGTTTTCAAATTCGGCCTGGGAAATCACTTCAGCTTTGAAGAGTTCCTGCCCCCGCTCATAGTTTTTTTGAGCCAGGTCCAAGGATATTTGAGCATTCTCCACAGTTGCTGTTGCCAATTCAACGGCCGCTGCTAAGTCCGAAGCATCCAAGTTGACCAATACCTGGTCCTTTTTTACGACATTACCAACATCAACATATATGTTTTCTACTTTACCGGCTACTTTACTGGCGACGTCAGCAGCCTGAACAGCTTCAATCCTACCGGTTATAACCGGATCAATATTCCGTCGACATTTTGTTACAACCGTAGTTGATATATTTAAAGCATTTTTTCCTAAAGCCTGCTTCTCCGTAGAACATCCGCTAAGTAATACGCCAATGATTAAATAAATTGCGAATATCTGAACCCATCCTTTTCTCCTGATCATACCTTTTCTCTCCTTTTCCTTTATCTATCCATTTCTGATACCGTAAAAGAGCAGATCAATGATCGTACGTATTACCCGGTCCTGATACTGTTCAAAATCCAGCTCATCGTTATTGGTTAGCACCTGATTAAAAGGAAAAACTAAAAACATCCCGATTACAGCCCGAGCTGTCATGGAGACATCGACCGGGCGAAAAATTCCAGAGTTAATTCCGTCCTCAATGTACTGTTCAATCAGGCGTACAATCGGCAAAAAAACTTTTTCTTTATAAATCTGCTGCAAATCGGGATGAAAGTGGATTTCAGATAACACTGCTCTAATGAAATTTATATTTTCATTAATAATTTCCCACCGGTTTTTAACAACAATTTTAATGACTTCCTCTGGTGTCTTCCCTTTGCATTCGGAAAAAATCATTTCTAAAGGAATAACAGCCAGCTTAGGAACAACAATTTCAATGATATAAGTTAAGATATGATGTAGAATATCCATCTTGTTTTCAAAATAACGAAAAATTGAACCTTCCGACAACCTTGCCTCTTGGGCGATTTCCTTGGTTGTTGTCCCGTTATATCCTTTTTCACTGAAAATCTTGGCAGCAGCTTGAATAATCGCCAATTCTTTACTGTTTAATAGCACAATATAACCCCCTAATGAGTTATTACTCACTTTTTTATATCTCATACTTACTTATTAGATTATTACACTTACATAGGAATTGCAATATTTTATTTTTTGAATATCTATCTTATTCCAGTAATATTCAAACTAATTATTTGTACAAATAAATAAACCGCCCGAAAAAGCGGTTTATAGATCGATTTAGTTCAAAGTAAATCCGATATTAAGTTTATGAAACGCCCAAAACTTATTATCATTCTTTCATCTTTTTTTACCACGTACCTTTTTCCTGCCGCCTCCGGTCACAAACTCCACCCGGAAGCCTTTCCGGCTTTGCCGGACCGTAAGCGCCATAAAACCGAAAAAGACCAGGGCCCAACTGCCGAAGACGACGATGATCCCGAGCAGAATCCGCGGTACTGGCGTCCATAACACAGGCCGGCTCAAGAGGTAAAGGCCGTATTGAATTGTGCCGAGGAACCCGCCGTTATAGATTATAGGCGGGAGAGTCCGCAAGCCGGCCACCAACTCAGCGGGTGGTGAGATATAACAAAGGCCTAAAGCCAGAATAAGGAGATAAAAGAGATTGACGCCAAACATCAGGAAAGAAGCCCCGGGAGCAATGCGCATTTGCGGTTTGTCCGGATTGTAGCGGGCGTTGTTAATAGAGTAGTAAAGTCCAATGGAACT
>CAYZDF010000083.1:0-10431 GCA_964477085.1 uncultured Gracilibacteraceae bacterium
AGATATTCTTAAAGATAAAAAAATCACGTAAAAAAGTTATTCACAAACATTTTGTATGTTTGTGGATAACAGACGAAACAAGGTTGAAAATTATACAAATCCATCAAAAGGAATAATTAACCGAATTGTAAACATATCATAACAAGTTTTCCTATGGTTATCAACAGTAAATTAAGGGTATTCACATCACAGAGTGTTGTATACAAGCCTTATGAACAGCTTTATCTACAACATTTCCACAAACAGAGAATAATCGAATTTCTTGACATCATAAAAAAAAGTAGAGTATAATTTTCTGTAGTCTGTTTTTAATAAACGTTTACTTTTTAATCGAAGCTATTAAGGGGGTGTTTGCTTTGAAAAGGACATATCAACCAAAATCCCGTCGCCATAAAAGAGTTCATGGTTTTTTGGAAAGAATGAGAACTACAGGCGGTAGAAATGTATTAAAACGTCGTCGTTTGAAAGGTCGTAAGAAGCTATCTGTCTAGGGCCGCATGCTTGTGGCCTTTTTTGTACTGCCCTTGTTAGATGACACAGGAGGGCTTTATGCTGCAAAGAAAATACAGAATGCAAAAAAAGGCCGGATTTCAGACAGTATTTGCCCACGGTAAAAGTTTTACATCTAAGTATGTTGTAATTTACATTATTAAGGGTTGTAATAAACAATACGGATTTATTGCTTCTAAAAAAGTTGGAAATGCAATCAAACGAAACCGGGCAAAAAGGCTGTTACGTGAAGTTGTACGTTTGAATCAAGATATGATGCGTATTGAATGTCAAATGATCCTGATTGCTCGTACGGCAATTAATGGTGCATCCCTCCAGGACGTTGAAAAATCAGTCCTATATATTTGGAGAAAAGCAGGCATACTAAATGGTCAAAATGATTGAGGCAATTAAAAAGGTTCTTATACTATTAATAATGTTGTATCAGCGGTTTATTTCACCTCTTAAACCGCGTAGTTGCCGATTCTATCCTACGTGTTCGGAATACGCCTTACAGGCGATAAATAAATATGGAATACTAAAGGGGATGGGTAAATCTGTTATCAGAATGTCGAAGTGTCATCCTTTCCATCCCGGAGGGTATGATCCTGTTTAAGGAGGGTTTTTGTGAGTACAATCGTTCAGGGAATGACCACCTTTCTGGAGTGGTTATTTAATCTTTCCTCGATGATTGGGTTGCCGTACTACGGTGTGGCTATTATTCTGTTTACAGTTATAATTAAGGTTCTTTTGTATCCGTTAACATGGAAACAGATGACTTCCATGCGGAAGATGACTGAATTACAACCGAAGATGAAAGAAATCCAAAAAAAGTATGGTAACGATAAACAAAAGCTTAATCAAAAGGTCATGGAATTATATAGTAAAGAAAAAGCAAACCCTTATGCTGGTTGTCTGCCTATATTGGTACAACTTCCAATTCTATGGGCTTTCTATCAAACACTTTTTAAATTCCCTTATGGAAATGATGCAAGTGTTTGGTTTTTAGGCTTTAATATTACTCAACCTTATGGTTTTGCTCTATCTTATCATCTATTACTGCCAATTATTGCTGCTCTAACAACTTACCTTATGACCAAAGTATCAACTGCAACAACGCCTAAGTCCGATTCTGCACCAGCAGGTGCTGAACAAACCCAAAAATTCATGCTAATTTTCATGCCTTTTTTCCTCGCATATATTGTTGCCACAGTTCCTTCCGGTTTAGGTATCTATATCGTCACCATGAACGTTATGTCTATTCTGCAGACAATCTATATTAACAAAAAGTTGTTAGCTGAAAAAGAAAAAGCTAAAGCAGTATAATGACTGTAACTGGAGGGGGTACAAAATGAAGGTAGCTGAAAAAACTGCGAAAACATTGGAAGAAGCTATCGAAGCTTGTTTGTTGGAACTTGGTGTCAATCGTGATCAAGTCTCTGTTGAAGTCTTGGAGGAGCCCGGAAAGAAAGGCTTATTTGGTCTTTTTGGAAATAAACTGGCTAGAGTCAAAGTCTCTTATGAAGACGATGCCGGTGCTCTGGCAGCTGATTTTTTAAAGATGCTGACTACTTCAATGTCAGTTGATGCTGATTTTGAAATATTTCGCCGGGACGAGCACTTTCTAATAAATATTACAGGGTCTGATTTAGGAATACTAATCGGTAGACGGGGAGATACTTTAGAGGCCATTCAATTTCTAACTAACTTGGCTGTTTCTAAGAAAATTTCAGATCGAACACGAATTATTATTGATGTTGAAGGTTATCGGAAACGTCGTGAAGAAACGTTGGTTAAACTTGCTAAAAGATTGGCGGACAAGGTAAAAAAGACGGGTAATCGAATTGTATTAGAACCGATGAGTCCTCAGGAGCGAAGAATTATTCATACCGCTTTACAAAATGAATGGAAAATATCCACTTTTAGCGAAGGTGAAGAACCTCATCGCAGGGTAGTTATTTCTTTAAAACGTGGTAATAAAGATGTTTCATAAATAAAAGGGGGCAACCCCTTTTTTCATACCCATATGCATATATTTGACTAACATATAGACAATACAAATAGTGCAACGAAGTTTTCTGTATTCTGGAGTGAATAATGATGGATGAAACAATTGTTGCCCTGGCTACTCCTCCAGGAGAGGGGGCTATACATATTGTCAGGCTTAGCGGAAAGTATTCGGGAACAATAGTAGACCAATGCTTTAGACCGATAAATCAAGAAAAGTGGCAGTCTGACAGCACCTTTACCCTTCATTTAGGGTGGTTTTTTGATGGAGATATCAAGGTGGATCAAGTTTTGGTTTCGAGAATGAAAGGACCATACTCTTTTACAGGTGAAGATATTTATGAGATCAATTGCCATGGTGGAATGATTCCTGCCAAACGTATTATTGAAGCCTGTCTTCGTCAAGGAGCCAGATTATCTGATGCAGGAGAGTTTACGAAACGAGCTTTTCTAAATGGGAAGATCGATTTAGTTCAGGCAGAAGCTGTCGTTGATCTTATTTCAGCACGAACTGAACTTTCTGCAGATTTGGCCCTCCTTCAACTTGGTGGGAGTCTGTCCTTGAGAATCAACGAAGTTCGGTTGGATATTTTGGATATACTATCTTATATAGAAGCAACAATTGATTTCCCTGAAGATGAAATTGATGATTTAGCTTTGACTGAGTTATATGAAAAATTAGTCAAAGCGAAAGAAAAAGCACTAGAGATATTTAAAGGAAGTAAGACGGGAAAGGTCATTAGAGAAGGTCTATCTACCGTTATTGCCGGCCGACCAAATGTTGGCAAGTCCAGTCTCTTAAATGCTTTATTAAGAGAAGAAAGAGCTATCGTAACTGATATTCCAGGGACAACACGGGATGAAATCCATGAGTATGTTAAAGTTGGTGAAGTATTACTTCATTTGATTGATACTGCTGGAATCAGAGAGAGCCAAGATCCAGTGGAAATGATTGGAATAGAACGAGCCTGGAAGGCATTAAATATAGCTGATGTCGTTCTCCTCTTATTGGATGCAACTGAATTAAACGCGCATAGACTTACCAATGAAGAAAAAAGTATTCTGGAAGAATATGCAAAGAAAACTATTGTCCTGATTAATAAGATCGATCTCGTTCCTCAATTTAATTTTGATGAATCATTTCTTCCGCCAGATGTTTGTACTCTTCCATTTTCGGTTAAAGACAATGTTGGTTTCGCTGAATTAGAGGAAGAGATTCTACGCCGTGTATTTGAAGGGGTTTCTTCGATATCAGCTGAACCTCTTCTATCGAATATCCGTCAGATACTAGCTTTAGAGAACTGTCTTCATTCTTTGGAACAAGCAATGGAAGCTGTTTATGCCAATGTTCCGTTTGACCTTGTATCTATCGACGTCCGATCTGCCCTTGAGGAGATCTCATCGATTACAGGTCATAATGTGCAAGAGGACTTATTAACGAATATTTTTACACGATTCTGTATTGGAAAGTAGGTTTGGCGTGGAATACTTTGCAGGAAAATTCGATGTAATAGTTGTCGGGGCTGGACATGCAGGCTGTGAGGCTGCTCTCGCCTCAGCTCGCATGGGTTGTGATACCTTACTGATTACAATAAATTTAGATCGTGTTGCTAATATGCCATGTAACCCTTCGATCGGTGGTCCTGCTAAAGGGCATTTAGTTAAAGAGATTGATGCTCTTGGAGGACAGATGGGAATTACCGCTGATCGTACATCGCTTCAGTCTCGATTACTGAATACGGGTAAAGGTCCGGCAGTTCATGCTATACGTATTCAATCTGATAAAAAAGCTTATCACTTAAATATGTTAGAGGTTTTATATAATCGACCGAACCTGACTCTCATTCAAGCACTAGTGGAAAGGATATCGTTAAAGAAAGATCGAATCAACGGAGTGGTAACCAGAACTGGTGCTCGATTTGAGGCTTCATCTGTTGTCATAACAAGTGGTACCTATCTTAGAAGTAAGATTATTATTGGGGAAGCTGTATATGAGGGTGGACCAAGCGGAGACATTCCTTCTTTTTCTTTGTCCCAGAGTTTGAAAGAGTTGGGACTAGTCCTTGGACGGTTTAAGACCGGTACTCCCCCAAGGATCCAAAAGAGCTCTGTGGACTTCACAAAATTTGTTGTACAACCTGGTGATAGCAATCCTCGGAGATTCTCTTTTATTCCGACAGAGAGTATGTTTTGGGGTAAGAATCCTGAAAAACAGCTGCCATGCTGGTTGGGTTATACCACTACGGAGACACATTGTATTATTCGTGATAATTTACATCGAGCTCCTCTTTATACGGGTGTTGTTGAGGGAATTGGTCCGCGTTACTGTCCTTCAATAGAAGATAAAGTTGTACGTTTTGCTCAAAGGGAGGCTCATCAAGTTTTTTTAGAGCCTGAAGGAATAGATAGTGAAGAACTTTATGTCGCTGGGCTTTCTACTAGTCTGCCCGAAGAAATTCAACTAAAGTTCTTTCGTAGTATTCCTGGTTTGGAAAATGTAAGGATATTACGCCCCGGATATGCAATCGAATATGACTATGTCAAACCTTATCAGCTATCTTTAACTCTTGAAGTAAAGGCTATCCCTAATCTTTTTACAGCCGGACAGCTAAATGGAACCTCAGGTTATGAAGAAGCTGCTGCCCAAGGCTTGCTTGCTGGACTCAACGCCGCTCTAAAAGCAAAAGGTAAGGAGCAATTTGTTTTAAAGCGATCTGAATGTTATCTTGGAGTACTTATTGATGACTTAGTCAACAAGGAGATCCGGGAACCGTACCGATTATTGACTTCTCGAGCAGAATACCGGTTGCTTCTCAGACAAGATAATGCAGATCTGCGTCTTACCGAAAAAGGACGGAAAGTCGGGTTGGTTGATGACCAAAGATGGGAGCTTTTTGAGAAGAAAGTTAAGGATTTAGAGGCAATCTCTCAACTTTGGCGAGATGAGAGTTTTTCTCCGTTGGATACAGATGTTCAGGAGATTCTCTTACGCATTGGATCATCTCCATTAAAAAGTGGAATTAAGGCAGAAGAATTGATCAAAAGACCGGAGATCTCAATCGAACATATGTACGAGTTAATAGATGAGTTAAAGTCGTATGAACACGAGGTTTTGGAGGAGGCATCCATTCAAGCTAAATATCAGGGTTATATTGATAAACAACGTGATGAAGTGGATCGTTTCATTCGGATGGAAGAGAAAAGCCTTCCTCTGGATATTGAGTACAAACTGATTCGAGGATTATCTAATGAAGCTGTACAAAGATTAAGTGAAGTCAGACCTGTGAGCGTGGGTCAAGCATCGCGGATTAGCGGTGTTAATCCTGCAGACATTTCTGTTTTACTGATATACCTTGAACAAAGAAGAAGAGGGATACCAAATGCTTCAGAATAATACCAAGTTTGAGATTACTGAAAAAGTAGAAAATTTAAAACTCATGGCACGGGATAGATTTCAGTTAAACTTGACTCCAGATCAACTAGATCAGTTTGCTTCTTATACAAACTTATTGCTTGATTGGAACGAGAGAGTAAATCTTACTGCAATTACAAATATTGGTGAAATAATGATTAAGCACTTTCTCGATTCACTAGTTTTTGTTCAATGGCTCAATAATTATTATGCTTCAACGAAGATAAAATTTGCAGACCTTGGAACGGGTGCAGGGTTCCCCGGTATTCCTATTAAGATCATGATGCCTGAAGCTTATGTTGTATTAATAGACTCCTTAGCCAAAAGGCTAACTTTCTTGGAAGAAGTTATAGGTCAGCTTAATCTAACTAATATTCGGACCTATCATGCCAGGGCTGAAGATATTGGCCAAAATCCATTGTACCGAGAAACATTTGATATTGTTACGGCCAGGGCTGTAGCAGAATTACCCGTACTATTAGAATATACGATACCCTTACTTAAGGTGGGAGGTAGACTTTTTGCCGCCAAAGGAGTTGAACCAGAGAACGAAGTTGGAATGGCGAAGAATGCTCTGAAGATTCTAAAATGTGAACTTGAGCATATGGAGAAATATTGGTTAGCTGAAGGTGCAGATAACCGCTCTCTACTGATTATTAAGAAAGTGGATATTACTTCATCCAAATATCCACGCCAATCCGGAAAACCAAAAAAGAATCCGCTATAATTTTATTTTAATGATTTGTTTGTTCTACTGATTTCGTTTTCTAGAAAAGTACTAATGCAAAAAGCGATCTCTTTGCAGAACGCTTTTTTAAATTTTTTAACTATAATATATAATCAACAATAGGAACTTTAAACTATTGGTTTTATTATCTTTAATTGATAGTATAATTAAGATGGAATAATGAAAAATTAGGCAGGTCTGATAGGAGGAGAATGATATGGCTAGAATAATTGCCATAGCTAATCAAAAAGGAGGAGTAGCCAAAACGACCACCGCAGTGAATCTTTCTTCAAGTTTGGTAGAGAAAGGAAAGAGGGTTCTCCTCATAGATCTTGATCCACAAGGTAATGCAACAAGTGGAAGTGGAATATTAAAGCATCGCTTATCCAGATGTATATATGATGTTATTATCAATGAAGAAAACATTAATAATATTATTGTAGATACAGAAATGAAGAATCTGATAGTTGCTCCTGCCAGAATCGAGTTAGCAGGGGCGGAGATAGAGCTTGTGTCTCAAATGTATCGTGAAGGAAAACTTGCTACAGCTTTGGGAGACGTCAAAGACGATTTTGATTTTATCCTGATTGATTGTCCTCCCTCCTTAGGACTCTTAACTTTAAATGCACTCTGTGCAGCAACGGATGTTTTAATACCCATTCAGTGCGAGTATTATGCGTTGGAGGGTCTAAGCCTCCTGGTCAATACGCTGGATAAAGTCAAAAAGTCTATCAATCGGGATTTACAGATCATTGGTGTTCTTCTGACAATGTTTGATGCCAGGACAAACCTTTCTATCCAAGTTGTCGATGAGGTTAAAAATTACTTTCATGAGAAGGTTTTTAGAACAATTATTCCTAGAAATGTTCGTTTAAGTGAAGCTCCGAGCCATGGACAGCCGATTGGTCTTTATGATAGCAAATCACGAGGTGCAGAGGTATATCGAGATTTAGCAGAGGAGGTTTTAGAACGTGTCTAAAAAAGGCCTGGGACGAGGACTAGGAGCACTGATAACGGAAAGGGAAACTGAGAGCAGTCAGATTAAGGAAATTATGCTACAAGATATTTTTCCTAATCCAGATCAGCCTAGGAGAAACTTCGATGAAGAAAAATTGAATGAACTCGCTGAATCGATTAAAGAGCACGGACTATTGCAACCTATTCTTGTTAAACCGGAAGGAAATAGATATTATATTATTGCCGGAGAGAGAAGATATCGTGCTTCTAAGTTAGCTGGTCTAGATCGTATTAGCTGTATCGTCAGGGAATGCTCTGAGCAAGAGATGACGGAAAAAGCTCTTATTGAAAATATTCAACGTCACGATCTATCTCCAGTGGAAGAAGGACTCGCTTATGCCAGGTTAATGCAGGAGTATGGTCTTACTCAGGAGCAGGTGGCAAAACGGGTAGGGAAAGGCCGTCCTACGGTAGCTAACCTTTTGCGAATTATTCAGTTACCTGAGGAGGTCTTACAACTTTTAAGAAAAGAACAAATATCTTTAGGACATGCAAAAGTGCTGCTTACTTTAGAGGATCCTGATGAGCAGATTGCCTGGTCACAGCAGATAGTCATGCAGGAATTGTCTGTTCGAGATCTAGAAGCATATCTTCAAGATAAACAAGATAGAAAGCCAACGATAGTCAAAGTAAAAAAGATCAAATATAACACATTGACAGATATTGAGGAAAAACTGCAGGATGCCTTTCAAACCAAAGTATCAGTAAAAGGAAATGAGGAAAAAGGAAAAATTGAAATAGACTATTACTCTAAAGATGAACTCAATAGACTGCTAGAAGCTTGGAAAGTAGAGATATAGTTGTTCCACGTAGAACAATTGGGAATACAGAGATAAATGTTCTACGTAGAACGTTTCTGATCATTGGTTTAATGTCTGCATCAAAACATAGAGGTGTGAAAGGAGACATGATTTGCTAGGTTCAGTTGTAAATTTTATAGCAATCTTTGTAGGAGGCTTAATAGGAGTTTTTTTCGGCAGGGCTTTCCCGGAGAGGCTAAAAACAACGGTTATCCAAGGAATCGGACTAACCGTCATAATTATCGGCTTACAAATGGCTCTTAAAACCAATAATGTGCTTATTGTCATTGCCAGTTTGGTATTAGGTGGTATTATTGGAGAGGGATTAAATATTGAAGCTAGGTTAAACGGCTTCGGAAGTTTTTTGGAGAATAAATTATTAAAGAAAGGAGAAGGTCAGTTTTCTAAGGCCTTTGTGACGACAAGCCTGATTTATTGTGTAGGTGCTATGGCTATTGTCGGAGCCTTGGAAGATGGGCTTAACGCCAATCACAGCATCCTCTATGCTAAGTCTGCCCTCGACGGGATAACAGCTATTATTTTTGCATCATCCATGGGCATAGGAGTTATATTTTCGGCCCTCCCGGTATTTGTTTATCAAGGAAGCATCTCCCTTTTTGCCGGATTGCTTCAGGGTGTCTTGAGTGAGCCTGTTGTTTTAGAAATGAGTGCGGTCGGAGGTCTATTGATTTTTGGAATAGGAATTAACATGCTGGGAATAAAAGAAATAAGAGTAGGTAATTTGCTTCCGGCAATCTTTGTGGCTGTTCCAATGGCGATCTTATTCAGCTATTTTGGTCTTTAATCAAATACCTGTCATTATGAATATAAAGGAGGAATTCGAGTGAGTGCAATCACTGATACTCAACTTTTATATATTTTAGCACTTACATCACTGGTAATTGCGGTTTTTTCAACTATTATGTCGTTATATCTCTCATCTCGCCTGAAGAAATTTCGAGAGGCCTATATAAGTCTACAGACTTTCTTATCTGGGACTAGACTTGAAGATTTGCTTAAGGACAACCTTAAGGAGGTTCAGGAGCTAAGTCAGCAGGTTTCGACGCATGATTCCAGAATAGAGTTGGTAGAAAAGAAACTTCGCTTCGGAATTGACCGAGCCGAACTAATAAGATTTAATTCATTTGATAATATGGGAGCTGAATTAAGCTTTGCCCTTGCACTTCTTAATCAAGAAGGAACTGGTGTTGTGTTGACAGGAATACATAGTATTGAAGAATGCAGAGTTTATGTTAAATCTATTGAAAAAGGTCAGGCTGCAGTAAAGCTTAATCAGGAAGAAAAACAAGCGATTGAACGGGCATGTAAAACGATTAAAGTTTAGCTAGATAGGTTTTATAAAAAAGATTACTAATTACTTCCGACATCTGCCATACAATATTAAGGCGCGTATTCTGCAGAACTATATATTGCATAAAACCATTGATATTAACGATGCCGGTAAGATGGATTTCGCCCACCTCCGGCAAATCTTTTTTTACTGCGGTACCAGGCTTGAGGGGTCCTCGGGCTAAAGTGATATGTCCTACGGAATCGAGTCGCCCCAAACAGGCATCGAGAGCGATGATAAACGGATTAAAACAAGACCTTTTGATTTCACTAAGCACACTTTCTAGGTTTTCAGCATGAACAGGTTCTTCCAGCGTTCCGATTACTGATAAGCCAGTGATGCATTTTTGTTGTAGTTTAGTTCCTGTCAAAGGACCGAGGGAGTCTCCCGTAGAGCGGTCAGTCCCTATGCATAGTAAAACAACTTGCCTTCCATTAGCTCTTAGAATGTATTCTTGCAATTTGACTTGGAGTTCAGATATAGCTTGTTTATCATTATAATGAGCTCGAATATACTGATTTTCACTAAATATAGGAAGTGGATTCACATTTTTACCTCCAACATTTTTAAATCATTAACTCAACTTTCCCACTTGGAAAACTTATATTTTTAAATATCTTATAGATAC
>CAYZDF010000084.1:0-10113 GCA_964477085.1 uncultured Gracilibacteraceae bacterium
TTAAGTTCTATCAGTGTCTAAATAAATCAAACTATAAGGGTTACCTGATGGTATTAAGGAGGCGGGCCTGGGCCCAATGAAATGATCATTTTAGCTTCCGTACCTTTCCGGACAGGTTTTCCTGGACCAGGAATCGTCGTTATGACGGCATCTGGAGGGTATAAGAGAGACCCTTCTGTATCTGCATTTACGATAAGCTGATAGGCCTCTAGGAATACCTTGGCTTCTTGGGAGGGCATACCCGTAACATCAGGCATTACTGCGGGGGTTGGTTCGATGCCTTTACTAACAAATAATTTAAACTTCCCATTCTTGGGCCACTTTGATCTTGGTGCAGGATCCTGACCAATAACCTTACCCTCGGCCGTTGTGGGATGAAGCATCTCTTTGAAGGTTATTTCACCTTCAAAACCTGCGGCCCGAATGATATTAATGGCATTCTCGACCATCGGATTATCGGTGGTGACATCCGGTGTTTCGATAATCTCCATCCCATTACTTACAGTGACTTCAACAGTCCTTCCTGCTTTAACCATACTATTGGGTTCAAAACTCTGAGAAATAATCTTATCAGCTTCGACCTCATCACTATATTCAAATTGGACATTCTGTCCTAAGACAAGCCCTTCGTTTTTTAATCTCAGACCTGCTTGTTCCAAAGTCATTCCTTTTAGATCAGGAACATTAACATCGGGAACATACATAAACCTCCAGACTGCAAATGCAATACCTGACAAAGCTAAAATAGTAATAAGTGCAAACATGACAGGAAGCGGGATCTTTCTTTTCTTCCCGCCTTTATGCAAAGTGTCTTCCATATCAGCATTCTTATTAACTGCTGACAGCTTATCTCTCAAGCCTTTATGAATCCGAGTTGAATCAGGGCCTTCTTCGGCTATCTTTTTATGCCAGACAATGGTCTGTCCAGATAGTACTTTGTCCAAATCCTCCAGAAATTCGCCCGCAGTCTTGTAGCGCTCCACAACAGACTTGGCCAAGGCCTTCATAATCACAGTATCCAGCTCTGCTGAAACACCCGACACAATCTTACAGGGCGACTCTGCTTCTTCCTGGATATGCTTAAGGGCAATTGTAATAGGAGTATCGCCGTCATAGGGCACCTTGCCCGTGATCATTTCATATAGAATGATACCCAGTGAATATATATCAGATTGTTCACTGGTTTGGGCACCCTTGGCTTGTTCAGGTGATAAATAATGGACAGAACCCACAATATCTCCTGTATGGGTTAAGGTGGCGGAAGATGCTGCTCTGGCGATCCCAAAATCGGTTACCTTAGCACGACCATCTGTTGTAATCAGGATATTCTGTGGTTTTATATCCCGATGGATGATATGGTTAGCATGAGCGTGAGCTAGCGCTTCCCCAATTTGATAAGTAATATATATCGCTTTCTCCGGAGCAAGCGGAGCCTGATTACGAATAATATCTTTAAGGGTATTGCCTTTAACATATTCCATGACAATATAATCTTCATTCCCATCTTTACCAACATCGTAGATGGATACGATGTTCTGATGAGAAAGACTAGCAGCAGATTGGGCTTCTCTTCGAAAACGACGTATAAAGCCCTCATCTGAAGCAAATTGTTCCCGTAGAACTTTGATGGCAACGGTACGGTTGAGCAAGGTATCTTTAGCTTTGTAGACAATAGCCATCCCACCTGCACCAATTTTTTCTTCAATTTCATACCGACCACCATACATTCTGCTCACTATCTTTCACCTTCTTCCCTTTTTAACGCTTCTTCGATGACTGCTTTGGCAATCGGTGCCGCTGCTCCTCCGCCGGTACCTCCATGTTCAACTAAGACGGCGACGGCAATCTCAGGCTTTTCAGCAGGAGCAAACGCTATATACCAGGCATGTGTTTTCTGATTTCCTCCCGGTTCAGCCGAACCGGTTTTGGCCGCAATCTGAACCCCAGGCAGTGCACCTGGTGAAGCAGTTCCTTCGTTGACGGCCATAATCATGCCACTTTTGACTTTCTCCGCCTCAAGCTCACTGAGTGGTGTGAGCCAGACTTCGGGCTTACTCTCATATATTATATTTTGCTTAGAATCCATGACTCTGTCAATGAGGTGAGGTACCATAATTTTTCCATTATTAGCAACAGCCGCAGTGATCAGTGCCACGTGAAAGGGACTTACCATCACTTGTCCTTGCCCGAAAGTACTGGCTGCAAATAGATTTAAACTCATACTTTCAGGTACTGCTTTGTCTCTGGTGATGGAACTGACGGGAACATGTAAGTCGAAGGGGATCTCCTTACCGAATCCAAATGAAGATACGGCATTGATGAAACTTGCTTGCCCTGCTTTTATCCCGTGTTCGGCAAAATATGTATTGCAAGAGTAGGCTAAAGCCAGATCATAATTGACCCACCCATGAGCTTTCTCATTTTGTTCAACAATACTTTGTCCGTTAATAATTGTTGAACCCTTACAGATATACAAATCAGTAGTATCTAATCCAGCATGGAAAAGGGCAGCAGAAGTCACCACTTTCATAATGGAACCGGGAGGGAATTGAGAAAATGCATGATTAAGGAGAGGACTTCCTGCCTGATTCATGATTTCTTCCCAATCTTCCTCTATCTTATTACCGTCAAAACTTGGTTGACTGACAAGTGCGAGGACATCTCCATTACGGGGATCAAGTGCTACCAAGGCACCTATTTTCCCTTCAAGAGCTTTATAGCCTACCTCTTGTAGTCTGGAATCCAGTGTCAGGATCAGATCATGGCCTGGTCGTTCCAGATCAAAGAGGTTCTGAATCTTTCTTAAGACTGAGCGATCGTTGAGTCCTAAAAGCATATCTGCTTTGGAGGCTTCTAACCCTGCTGATCCATATTGGACGGTGGCATATCCCAGCAAGGGCTGAAACATCTCACCCTGAGGGTATTCACGCACCTTCCCGCTAGCGGTCTGCTTAGTCTCAGCCAGGACAATCCCATTTCGATCATAGATTCCGCCGCGGTTGATCCTTTTCTCTAGGAAGATCGCCCGTCGGTTGGCAGGATGATCCAGCATGGTATCGGCATTGACAACCTGCCAGTAAACAAGACCCAAGGAGAGGAAAACAAAACTAAAGACAATAATCATCGCCATCTTTTTTATTCCGCTCATCATAAAGCACCGACTCGCTTTCCGATTTGGACTTCACTCAGGGAGAAAGATGAAGTATGCGAAATATTTGCCAGTAAGCCTAAGAGGAGGAAGTGCGCCAGCATCGAACTCCCCCCATAACTCATCCAGGGAAGCGGCAGTCCAGTCAACGGCAGCATTTTAGTTACTCCAGCAAGAATGATCAAGGCTTCCACTCCTATCAGTATCCCAATACCCGCAGCTAAAATCTGACCGAACCGGTCTAACGCTTTGACACTAATAGCAAAGGCTCGCATGACGATAACGATAAAGAGACAGATGACGGCCATCGCTCCAACAAAACCAATCTCTTCAGCAATAACCGAGAAAATAAAGTCTGTATCAGCATGAGGAATCTGGTAAGCACCGATACCATTACCCAGCCCTGTTCCCAATAGTCTTCCTCCACTGATAGCAAAGATGGATTGGGCAATCTGAAATCCTCCTCCATTGGAATCCACCCATGGATTTAACCACGTCGCTACCCTTACCCTAACGTGACCAAAGAGAAAATAACCCGCTGTCCCAGTCAGCAGTATAACGGGAAGGGAAATGAGAATATACAGTAACCTCTCTGTTACCATATACATGATAAATACCATCAGAAGAAAAAATACCAGAGCCGTCCCAAGGCTTTTCTGTGCTCCCAACAGACCTAAAACGAAAACGCCAATGAAAGCAAAGGGTCCTAATGTCCGCTTGTCAGGTATGGAAAAGCGGCCGGCCTGAACGGTACCGATACGCAGCAGTTCCTTATTGTTATCCAGATAGGAAGCCATGAACAATAATAATGTTACTTTCACAAGTTCTTCAGTCTGAAAACCGTATTGACCAAAGCGGATCCAACTGGTGGAGCCGTTGATGGTAGCACCAAAAATCAGCGTGATGAAGAGCAGGATCAAGGCTGTCAATCCCCAGATATATTGATAATCGCCTAACTTCCGATAGTCTTTTAAACCGAAAAGTACAAAGTAATAGACAATGAGCCCGATATTGGCCCAAACGAATTGGTCTTCAGCCAAAGTCGGCTTGATTCTGACAAGAAAGACCAACCCTATAGCAAGGATGGTCTGAACAACAGGCAGAAGATTACTGTCTCCGTCATAACCAAAAAAGAATTCGATCAAAGCTCCTGCTACCACTAAGATTGAAAACATAGCAGCTTGCCATAAAAACTGGTTATTAACCATGTTCTCCATTTTTAGTACACCTAATCCCGTCCATAGAATGGCCAGGGTCAGGATGCGCAGGGAGAAACTATAAAGCATCGTCCTCATCGCTCCAATATACAGCATACTGCTGTAAAATTATCAGGAGCCCCTCGCTCCAGAACAGTATTTTTTAGTCTTTCTAAATGTTCATCCCAAGTTCCGGATTGAGAAAACTCAGTGGAAATCTCTTCATCCTCGATTATATTGGAAAAACCATCCGTACATAAGAGAAAAACATCTCCCGCTTGAACTTCAAGTTGAAAACAGTCGATCGTTGTCGATCTGTCAACACCTAATGCCCTCGAAAGTACATTTTTATGCGGATGATTCTTAGCTTTTTCTGGAGTAAGCTGCCCTAATCGAACAAGTTCATTGACCATGGAATGGTCTTCAGACAGAAGGGACAAGGCTGAATCTCGCCATAAATAAATCCGGCTGTCTCCAACATGACCAATCACCGCTTTGTTTTCTCTAATGACTAAAGCAGTTAAGGTCGTTCCCATTCCTTCAGTCTCTTCCGTGCGCAAAGAAGCTTCAAATACTTCCCGATTGGCTTCAGCGATGGCATCATTCATCCATTTTTGAATATCATTGACATCAATAAAGGTAAGTAGTGTTGCCTTTTTCTTCAGTTCTTCGATGGCTAAGCTTGAAGCGATTTCCCCGGCATTGTGACCACCCATACCATCAGCCACGGCATAAAGATTAAACTCTGACAGGATAGCAAAAGAATCTTCATTGTTCTTTCTTACACAACCGGTTTCATAAATATTAACTGTTTTCATTTCTCCACCTCGAATAAAGAAAAGTAATACTACCTATTTTTACAAAATCTCCGGCCACCAACTGTACTTGTGAGTTTATTCTCTCGCCATTGACCCAAGTTCCATTGGTACTGCCAACGTCTTCAAGCAGGGTCACTCCACGGCTATGTTTGAATTCTGCATGATCTAAGGAGCAGTAATGGTCAGGAACAACAATATCATTGTGTTTTCCCCTGCCAATCGCCAGTCCGCGTGAATCGATCTTGATCTTACGCCCTTTAGGCAGCATATCTGAACCATTAAGGACTTCAAGACAGCCCAGATCAGATTCTGCTTTGGTGAGTACCCCTTTCACTCTCAGATCGGCAAGCATGACTGTCAATATGCGTAATAAGAAAAGATAGATAAAGGCTACAAATATAATTCTACCAAAAACACTAACAATTTGCATTCACTAACCACCGCTCTACTTCTCAACATTAAATTTAAATTGGGTTTGCCCCGCCTTAATCTTATCTCCCGGGTGGACCATATATCGATCAACACGAAGTTTATTGACAAATGTTCCATTTGTACTCCCAAGGTCTTGAACAAACCACCTTCTGTCTTCACAAAAAATCCTAAGGTGTTTACGAGAAATCTCCGCATCCCTGACTTCGAAGTCACAATCTTCATGCCGACCAATCACAGCCTCATTTTGATCGATATAGAATATTTTTCCTTCGTCATTGCCTTTAATAACTTCGAGAAAAGAGCGTATTCTCCTGCCGTTATCAGCAGTCAATGAACGCGTTAATCTTACACTGTCCACCAAGACAGTCGTTTTTTCCAGTTCCTCATCCTCTTTGGACCCTTTTTCCTCTTCAATCTCCCAATTAGTGACAACAGAATCGTTAAATTCAATGCGTATATTGGCACAGCCCAAAGCAATATCTTCTGCCACCTTGATTTCCACAATGGGGAGGGTAAGAAAGGTATAGCCCTGTTTACTCCCTTCATCATAAAGGTGCCTGGCCAACTCAATCAGGAACGTTTCACCAAAACTTTCCAGAATAGCATAATCAGCAGGGTTCAGATAAACACGGAAAACATTAGGAACATACACATTGGAGATACTTACCTGTTTATTTTTAAGCATCGCCCGAAGCAGTTCCTTAGCAACTTGTACAGGCTGGATCGATCCAGTAGATTTTCGAAAAAAAAACGTAATAATAAATTCTGCAACCAATTCAACCTTGGTTAACAGATTCATACTCCTTCACACTCCATACGCTGTCTGAGTTGGCCGCAAGCAGCATCAATGTCCACACCCTTCTCTTCTCTGACAGAAACAGGAATTTTAGCTGTCTCCAGCAATTTTTTAAACATCGATATCTTCTCTCGGGATGGTCTTTTGACCCTGCTTCCTACAACTGGGTTGACCGGAATAAGGTTGACATGAGCCATTAGGCCTTTTAATAGCTGAATAAGCTCTTGTGCTTCTTCCTTATTGGCGTTTTGATCACTTAAAGCTACCTCGAACGAGATTCTCCTGTTGGTCTCCTCCGAATAATTTCGACAGGCCTGCATCAGTTTAGCCAGAGGATATCTCCGATTCATCGGAACAAGATGATCTCTAACTTCATCCTTAGAGGAATGAAGAGAAATCGCCAGACCAACCTGGGAATTTTCTTTGGCTAACTGGTTAATCCTGGGGACAACACCACTGGTGGAAATCGTAATCCTTCGCATACCAATGTTCTGCCCGTTTTCACTATTTAGAATTTTGATGGATTTCATGACAGACTCGTAATTCAGAAATGGTTCACCCATCCCCATATAAACGAGATTTGTCACTTTAAAATCAGGATCTCCCTGTTGGATATGTCTCATGACACTTAGAACCTGTCCGGTTATTTCGCCGACAGTCAGGTTTCGTTGGAAACCGGCAAGACCTGTTGCACAGAATGAGCATCCAACCGGACATCCTACTTGCGTGGATAAGCATATCGTCTGCCTGTCTCTTGAAAACGTATTCTCGTAATCCATCAGCACGGTTTCAATCGTCAGTCCATCGGCCAGACGAAATAAAAACTTGCGGGTACCATCCTTTGAGTGTTGCTCTCTAATGATTTCCAGCTGCTCAATGTAGAGAAACCTGTCGAGTTTTTCTCTGTCCTCTCTACCAATATTTTTTATTTCTTCCCAACTTGCAGCGCCCTTTTGGTGTACCCACTTGTAAATCTGATTAGCCCTGAATTTTTTAATATTATTCTCCAGGCATACCTCCGCTAATTCTTCTTCAAGACAGGAACGACAATCCAACTTTTCCATATTTAGTATTATTCACCCAATTCCTTCTTTATAAACATGTTCCTAAATAAACATGTCCTAAAATTAGTTTGTTTATTAAACTTATTTCGTTCTGATAGATTTTCATTACCATCAAAAGAAATATACCCGTTGTATTTATCTGACGTTGTTTCTACTCATTTTTTTACTCCATTCTTAATTGCTTTTTAACAATTGTAATCCAGATAAGTTTTTCTTATCTGGATTTAGGCTAAATAAAAGGAGTTCTAGTATTTTCATTCTTAGTGTCTATCTGCTACTGTTGAACTATTATAGGATCTACTTTTAAGATAGATCACCCGGTAACCTGAATTTAGCCAGGAAGAAACCATCCATATTATGAAGGTGAGGTAAAATCTGCCAAACCCCTTTTCTGAGTTGGGCTAAATCCCTTTCATCTTGTACCGTAAAAGGTAAAACCTCTGTCAGATCTACGGGCTGAAATTGAGGTTTTAATTTCCTGAAGGCTTTGATAATTTCAAAATTCTCTTCGGGTTCCGTGGTGCAAGTGGAATAAACAAGTTCCCCCCCAGGAATAACATGCTCGGAAGCCTTTAAAAGGATAGAAAGCTGCAAGTCCGGCAGTTTTTTGATCTCATCTTCTCTCTTCTGCCAGCGGAGATCTGCTCTTCGCCGAATAACCCCAAGACCTGAACAAGGTGCATCGACTAAAACGCGGTTGAACTTCCCTTCTACCCCTTTTAATTCCCTGGCATCCCCTTCGCTGGTATGTATAATGGTTAGCCCTAAACGCTCAGCTAGTTTGGTTACCAATTCAAGTTTTTGGGGATAGATGTCGACGGCAATGATTTCCCCCTCGTTCTTCATCAATTGAGCCATATGAGTTGTTTTGCCCCCAGGTGCACTACAGACATCTAGAACGCGTTCCCCTGGTTTGACTCCTAAAACATGGGCAACTAACTGAGAGCTTTCGTCCTGTACCGTCAGTCTCCCATCTTTAAAAGCTTCAAGTCTCTCCAAAGCACCAAAATCCTCAATATACAGTGCTTCAGGAATGCGTGAACTTTCTAAGACCTTGATCCCTTCACCTTCCATCATTTCTTTCAAGTCCAGCCGTGTTGTTTTCAGTGTATTCGTTCTGATACAGGTAGGAGAAGGTTCATTATTAGCTAACAGTAATCTTTCAGTCTCTGCCAGCCCTAACCGTTTGAACCATCGTCTTACCATCCAGTCCGGATGAGAGTATCGGACTGAAAGATAACGTATGGGATCTTTAACCGGATCAGGCCATTTAAAATCCCAACCCGTTTCAGCAGCTTTACGCAAAACACTGTTAACAAGAGAAGTAAAGGAGTGGTTAAGTGACTTGATGATATTAACCGTTTCATTAATGGCAACCGGTACAGGGATCTTATCCATGAAGAGTATTTGAAAAGCTCCGATCCTAAAGGCTGCCCTGACTTCATGGGGAAGAGCTGACATCGGCTTCGTTAAGTGCTGTCTGAGGGCATAATCCAACATCTGTTTATTTTTAAGAACCCCATTAACCAGTGCTGTCGTCAGATGACGGTCCCTCGGATCTTCAACCCCTCCAAGCTGGGTACGAAGGAGGAGATTAGCATAGGCTCCTTCCTTCTCCACCCTCGTAAGAATACGCACGGCGATTTGCCGTGCGTTATTTTTGTCGTTATTAACTTTCAGGCCAACCGTTTGTGTCTTCTTCGTCATACGTTCTATTCATCTCTTCCTTGAGCAATCCAAACAAATCTCAATAAAGTCAGAATGGCTGTTAAAGCCGCGGCCACATAAGTGAGAGCGGCTGCACTCAGCATTCGCTTGGCACCAAGGGCCTCTTCACCACTGCGGACAATTCCATTTCCCTCCAGAAAAGCGAGTGCTCTGTTACTGGCATTATATTCAACCGGCAGAGTGACAATCTGGAAAAGGACAGCAAAAGCAAACGCATAAATACCCAACGTTAATAAGAAATTCATTGTTGGAAGGAAGAAACCAAGAAGGATCAGAAATGGGCCTATCTGGCTGCCAAAAGAAGCTACTGGTACGAAAGCCGACCGAATCTTCAAAGGCGCATATCCATCGGCATGCTGTACGGCGTGTCCAGTCTCATGAGCAGCCACAGCAATAGCTGCGATGGAAGTACTATTATATACGCCACTGCTTAACCGAACTGCATGTGCACGTGGATCGTAGTGATCCGTAAGATTACCGGCTACCTGCTCGACTTTAACATCATACAGTCCGTTATCATTTAAGATCATCCTTGCCACATCAGCCCCCGTTCGGCTGGAACTGCCTCTGACTTGGGAATATCTGCTGTACGCCCCGTTAATTTTGGCTTGGGCATAAATGGTAAGAATAATAGCCGGAATAAGCAATATCGTCGATGGATGAAACAAAAATGGATCAAAAAACATAATTTTCCTCCCTCCATATACATCTCTTTAATATATCGAACCTTAACTATCATGTTGCCTAAATTCTATTAAATAAAGCTTAGATTTGGCTTAAAATGCTTGTTAATACCATTATACTCAAAAGTTATAATAAATATTTAAAGCCATTAACGAATCAAATGAATTCTTATAAATATTTTATACAATATTTTACATAATATTTTAGTCTTAATATTTTAATCAACAATTATATTAACAACTCTCCG
>CAYZDF010000085.1:0-9968 GCA_964477085.1 uncultured Gracilibacteraceae bacterium
GAATTCCGGCCAGCAGGCTAGCGGACAAAATGACGCTGATGCCAACGCTAAAATCACTGGAGACGACTCGACGGTCAAATATGAAAGCGACAAGGTGGAATTTGAGGCCAGTTTGGATAAAGGGGTCTCTCTTCCCGACGGTTATCCTGCCAAAGATGTTCCGATCTATCCGAACGGAAGAGTAAGCCTGGCCGGAAAGGACGGCAATGGCTATGCCGTGACGATCGTTACGGATGACAGTATTGCCCAAATCTATGAATATTACGAAAAAAATATCAAACTGGACGAAATAACAATGAAACAAAACATAGAACAAACGGCCATGCTGGCAGGAACGTTCAACGGAAAAGATGTCAGCATTTTTATTTCGGTTAATGCCATGGGCCAAGATGGCAAAAATATGATCGCAATTGGGATAAGCGAATAGTATCTAAGTGCCTCTTTTGATGAATTAAAATTTGTTGGATATAGAAGTGGGGCCGAATGGATAATAAAGATAAGTACTTTGGGTTAATGCTGACAGCGGTTTTTTTCTATAATGCCTGTTGGATACTGGATGCGCTGGCCGTCTTTCTTCTGGGCGGGCCGGTTCATCCGCTTTTGCATGTGTTTTTCCTTCTGCTAACAATGGGCACCGGAGCTGTTTTGTTCGCGCTGTATTTTCTAAAAAGCGGTTTTGGAGCCATGGTAAAAAAAACCGTGATAGCTACCTTTTTTTCTATCGTGTTGCTTGTGCTGTTTGTTTCAGTGTCATCTTTGCTGCTGACTCTTTGGTCCCGAATACTCATCCCCAGCATGGCCCGGCCCGGGATGTCTAATGATATCCTGGGCGCGGGGGTCTTTCTGGTGTTGGCCTTTGTCCTGAACTGCCTATGTCTCTTTACGGCCAAAACTTGCTGCCTGTACATCGGACATGGCATCGGACTCTGCGAGCTCGGTGTAGCAACTCTTGCCTCGTTAAAACAAACCTGGCAACAGCGTGGCGCTTTTATGCGGCGGGCGGTGATTCTGTTCGGATTGCTCATTCTATTTTGTTTACTCAATGATGTTTTAATCAAACTTTTAAGTGGCATCCTTCCAGGGATATTTCTGGCAAAATTTTTGTGGTATATAATCGTTTGTCTTCTTAGGGCATCGCTTGTCGTTATGGTCCTTAGAATGTGCCTGGATCTAAACAGGATCGTTAACGGGCAAGCAAGAGGGTTGGATGGAGGCACATCTATTCAGGGATTAGCTCAAAACGCACTAAAGAACGCACCAAAGAAACTCCCGCTTTTTGCAGTGGCCGTATTGGTTATCACAATTGCCGTGGGTATCCTATCCGTCCCCGGAAGTCTTAACGGTCCGGAGAGCTTACTGAACGATATTGAATACCGGATGCTGCGGGCCGATCTGATGATGCAGGATGAACAAAGCAGGCAGGCTGTTGCAGAGTGGGCCAAGGCGGAAGCAGACCTGGATTCTCTGCAGAAGTATCTGAAAAAAATATTGCTGAACAAAGGCGAGGACGTCGATGCTCCTCTCTATGGCATATCCTCCAAACACATTTACCCTGGCACCGCCTATGACGATTATTTTAATGTTTTGCTGGCATTTGGCGAAGAAACGGGTGAAGGAACAGACAAATATAACGCCGGAAATCTGTACCGATATATCGATGCAGTTCCGGAAACGGCTATCTGGGCCTATGGATACTACAAAGAAAAAGGAGAGAAGCTGCAGGCCCTGAAAATGTTCAATGCTGTCGTGATGCAGGGCGTTTTTACCGACCGTTTTGTTGACACCCGCAACAATTCCGTTTCCAAGCTCAAAGAGCTCTTAGCCAGGGCCGAAGAGCTTCAGGAAGATTTTAATCACCGCAAAGTCTATTCTTATATGGAAAGAGCAAAATATGAAGACCGGACCGCTCTGCTGGGCGAAATCAATAATTTCATTGTTACATACGCCGGGGATGAAGAACTCTATGCCTTTGCGGCTTCTTTGGCTGAAGAGACGGCACAGGGCGATACGGAATACGCTTATATGAAAGAATATGCTTTAAAATATTACGAATCAGCCGAACTGATCGGACCGCAGGAGACTGCTGGTGTGGTTGAATTTGTAACCTATATGCTTTATCGTTCCCTGCACAAGCAGGAAGCAGTTGATTTTGCGCGAGAGCGGTATCTTCAATATCCAGGCAATACGAATATTGCCTTGAATTATGCCAATGCCTTAATGGAAAGCAGGAACCACGCGGAGTCCAACGAAATCCTGGCAACAATCAAAGAAGACCGCCCTTATAAAGACTATTTAATGGCCATAAACTATCTGGAACTTGATGCATATGAAAGATCCCTGGACAGCGCAGACAAGCTGGAACAAGCGCTGGCAGGGAGTACAACCGATAATGAAGCGATGGCGCAGATTGAGTTTTATATATACGGTTATATCTTGGAAGGCATCAGTTATTTGGAAAGAGATAACGACAGCAGTGGCAGTGATGCATTCGGGGAAAAAGCCCGGGCCTATATCCGCGTTGCTGAAAATCGGGAGCAGGGTTCGCTGGCATATGACAATGTAGTTGGTTTGAAGTACTGGTTTACCCAGAAATACGATCAATCCAATGCGCTTTTTGAGTCGGCCCTGAAAAAATATCCCGAGCTGGTTTATCCGTATTTAATGATCGGCGTCAATTATCTGGAAAAGGAAGAAGTGGAAGAAGCTGGCTGTTCCAAACTGGCCGAAAAGTATTTGGTCAAATATATTGAAAAGCGTCCAGATGCGGAAGAAGCCTATTTCTGCCTAGGACATATTTACAAGTACCAGAATGATCCGGTGAAAGCCAAAAGAGCTTTTAACAAAGTTATGGCTATTCTGCCTTATCATAACTATGATTATGACGCCTGGGGCATTTCCTATCATTCCCGGGATACAATTTTGGGATTGGATGGTGAGTTGTGATGTCGGCTGCCGGAATGTTGCTAATCGCTGGTGCTTTGCTGAATAGCTTGCTGACCGGATTCTCGGCCGTTAATGGATGGGTGGCGGCAGCCGGTCTATTGTTAATAATCATAACAATAATACGAAAAACTTCTTTGGGCAAAAAGCTGCTACCGGAACGCGCAGGGATCAATGGGATTCTTTCCACACTAATTATCGGTGCCGTGGTTGTTGCCCTTGTCGTTGTCCCGCTGGCATTAGTGACGGACGACAGAAGCAACCAAGAGTTGAACCGGGTACTAAAGAAAAGTGCAGCTTTGGCTGAACAGGGAGAATATGATCAAGCGTACGCGCTTTTGGAACAGTATGCTAACGGGGATGACATACCGGAAATTATGCAGAATAAAGCTGCTGTACTGATCAGAAAAGGGGAAAGCGGACAGGCGGCCGAACTGCTGTCGCAAGTGGCACTGTATAAAAATATAGATGCTACGATGCTGTTCAATACGGGACTGTGCTATTACCAAAACGGCAGCTATAAGGATGCCGTAGATTACTTTGAAAAAGCACTTTTACTTGATCCAGAGATGTGGCTCTGCTGCAGTTATGCTGGTGAGGCTTATTACAGGTTAAAAAACTACCGTTCCGCCGAGTATTTCTATAGCGAAGCGTTGAAAATAGCACCCGACAATCCGAATATCCATTACCGTCTGGCAAAAGTGAAAATGGATAAAATGGAATATGTCGCTGCCACCAAACTGCTGACTCAAGCCGAAAGTTATGACATGTCGGTGGAACTGGCAGCGAAAGTCGCAGAGCTTGAACAAGCGATCCGTTATTACCGTGAACTGACAGAGGATATGAATAAGTGAAGCTGTTTCGGAGGGCCGTATGCTGTTGCAAGTAAATCGAAGAAACTACTTAACCGTAAAACTGTTGTCCGTTTTGTTAATTCTGGCACTTGTGATTTCTTTTTCCGTCCGTGACGTTGTGGAAGCAGGTATCGTATCTGATTTTCTGGGGCTGGAAGGATTGGAAGGCCAGTTAATTGACGGGGCAACCGATATTCTGATATCCGGAGCCGGTTTCGGCGGTGCGGTCTACGAATTGGGGAACAGCATTTATGACACTGGAGTCGGTCTAGTCAAGGTTTTCAGCGGAAGCGCCAAGGCGACGGATTACGTGGATCTGGGGATTAACACCGTTGCTGCAGGGGCGATCATTGCCGGTATTGTGACCGGCGGGGCTTCAATCCCTGTTATTGTTGCCGTTACAGTAGGGGTGAAGATTGCCAAAGGCTTGGTCAGTTATTTCAAAGCCTATACGGCGGCCAGCCCGGCACTCAAGAAAATCGCTTCCTGGCTCAAAAAACATATTGGGAATCCGATCCTGAACTTCCTGGGTGTCTATAAACCGAATATCTATATTTACAACGATAAAGATATTGACGTAAATGTCAGAATCGAACCGTATGCCTTCATCACTGAGTCAATACCACTGTATGATCAGGATAAAGGTTGGCATGCCATGGTAAGGAACGGTTCTATCAACGGACGGAACGATTATTTATTCTATGAAGCCAGAATCCCCGATGCCGGGCTGCAAAGAGAGGAAGGGTTTATCATCCATGGAGATACGCGCCGGGAGGATATGGAGAAAATGCTTGCCAGGTATGGTTTTAACCTGGTCGAAAAAGACGATTTTTTGGAATATTGGATTTCAAAGCTATCGAATCAGCGGGATTATGTTTTCTTCCCCCAGGAGAATGATATCCTGGAGGATATTATGCCGTTGGCAGTTGCTCCGCAGCCGGACGCTATCTTCAGGATATGGTTTTTAATTGAGGAAATGGATGGGGATAAAGCGTTTACGGTTATTACGGATACGGAAAAAATCGCAAGACAGGGCTACACCGTCGTGGAATGGGGCGGTATTATGGCCGGCGATACTTAATCACAGTCTTGTTCAGCATCTTTTTTTATCTCCTCAAGGCACGTTCATAAAGTCGTGTTGATATAGAAGAAATAGCCTTGTTTTGAAACTATTCCGTAGATTTTATCTTAAAACTTGAGTGTGTAGTCTGTTCCCGTGGACGAGAGTTTACGGGACTTTTTTGCGTAGGAAGTCTTGCTTTAGGGCAGAAGTATACCAAATGTGCGTAAAAGAAGAGTGTTTTGAATATTTGTATTTGGAAAATTGTAACCAGATAGAATTTAGTTAAAAATTCACATTTCACATTTCTTCCATTCAAAAAACACTTTGCTTAATTAACTATACGGGCAAGAATAAAAAAAAAACTATCCGGCAAAAAGTTGCGGAGAGAAAGGTTAAAATGGAAGTGACCGATACCGGCTTAGAGCTGTACATCGTCAAACAGGTCATGTAGCTCTTAGGTGGCGAATACGGAGTGGAATCACAGGTGGGCCATGGCAGTACATTTTGGTTTAGTTTGATAATCAGTGGCTAGATCAAAGAATACTATGGGACAGAAGTATTTCATTACAAATTCGGGATCTTTAGACTGCAGTTTAAGACGCCATAACCTTTGAATCTTTTAGTGACTAATGTTTCTCTTGAGCATCTTCTTTAGTGATATGAACCGTACCACGACGATGCTCAGGTGGTGCGTAGATCGCATACAACTTAAGAGGTCTGTTACCTGTGTTTATGACATTGTGCCATTTCCCGGCTGGGACCATAATCGCAAAGTCATCATAAACCCTTTGACGATAGTCCAGCCAGTCTTTTCGATCACCCATTAAAACCATTCCCTGACCTTGTTCAATACGAATGAATTGATCAAGATTAGGGTGAACTTCCAAACCAATATCGTCCCCAACATTGATACACATCAAGGTTACTTGCAAATGGTTTCCTGTCCATAAAGCTGTACGATAAGTAGTGTTCTGCTTGGTAACCTGATTAATATTAACGACAAATGGATTTGGTCCATAATCTTTAATTGGCATTAAATAATTTGCGTTATACATTGGTTTATTAACTCTATAACCATTTTGGTACGGTCTATAATAATGATTCATATTACTCATTCCTTTCATAGATGTTTCTTTTATAATATGTGCTGTTTTGTGTTGGGTGTATCTCCATAATAATTTACATCTAAATATGAAGCAGATTATGATCAATTTAATAAAAGTTTAAATGTTATGTATTTAAATCCCCTAGGCGGAGGGACAGGGGATTTTTTTATTATAATATGCTCTTGAAATTGATTTAATAAATTTGTAGAATGTACTTATAAATGGCAGATGCCAAAATCGGCTCGGGTAAAGGAGTTATTCAAAATGAGTAAAGAAGAAAAGAAATTAAGCTGCTCTGACTGTGGACTGTCAAACTGCTATCGGTTAGACAAGAGTTTTCCGGAGTTTTGCGTTTCAGCCAATACGGATAAGGAATTGATTGAGGAAGTCAATGAGCTTTATCGCAACGATGAGTTTGTTTCAAATTTTTCCAGAGCAGCAGCGGAAATTGAAGGGTTATACTTTGGTAAAATAACACGAGTTGAAGAGATCATCCTTTTCGCAAAAAGGATTGGTGCAAAAAAAATAGGAATTGCAACCTGCGTCGGACTCATGAATGAATCCAGAATGTTTGCCAAAGTTTTAAGTGCAAAAGGACTGGAAAGTTATTGTGTGTGCTGCAAAGTGGGAACAACTGACAAAACAGAAGTTGGAGTAGGCGAGGAGTTCAAAATACAAAAGGACTGTCATGAATCCTTATGTAATCCTGTTTTACAAGCGAAGTTACTGAACGAGCAGAAAACAGATCTGAATGTAATCGTGGGGTTGTGTGTTGGTCATGATTCTTTATTTATTAAATTTTCTGAGGCACCTGTAACGTCTCTGATTACCAAGGATAGGGTACTTGCTCATAACCCTGCAGCTTCACTGTATACTACCGGCTTTTATTATAAGAGACTGTTGGAAGAAAGCGATAGTAAATAAAAGGTATAGATATCCCAATTATTATAGGAAAGACAGGTCAAAAGGCCTGTCTTTCTTAATTATGATTTGGTTTTTTGTCATTTCATAGGGTAATAAAGTCATAAATAAGCCTATAGTAATTCACCTTCAGGGCTTATAATAATAAGATTTTGTTAAACGAAGACATTGGTTAATCATAAGGGGATAAACGTTGATATTATTGACAGGGAGATAACAAAGAGGGTCGAAACAAAGCATGAGAAATAGATAAAACGAGTATTTTAAAAAAATGGTTAAAAGTCTTGAAATATAGTAAAATTTCGGATATAATGTGCCTTGCGAAGAGAGGCAGTAGAGCCTTTTCAGCAAAGAATTTTTTGACCAGTACTTTGCATTCGATGCAGAGGATTAAGGCCATACGGACAGCCGGGTCAAAAGCCGAAAATGGCAACTTTGTTTGCCTTATTGATTGAGCATCGGCTCTAAAATTTATGAGTTGGCTACTTTATAGCCGTGTGCAGATATCTGCGCATCACACTTGTGAACGATCAATAAGAGTAGTAAAAGTAATTCCTTGCTATATAGACTCTGAAACCTCGAAAGCTGAATTAAACAACTCTTCTTTCTGATAGGCTTGGTCTTTTATGATTGAGGAGTCAAATAATTAGTTTTTTTGATCTTCTGACTTAGGTGTGGTGTACTGTGTTATTTGTACAGTTTACCGTTCCCTGAGTTTTTTTATTTGCCTTCATTACTTAGCACATTGCGTTTTGTTATTACCGATCCAAATGGATTGTTTTAATACCCTTAGTTAACAATAAACAATACGATTGGAGGCTACAAAATGGGAAAAATACTTGTCATTGGCTGTGGCGGTGTTGCTAACGTGGCGATCCACAAAATCTGTCAGAACCATGAGGCTTTCGGGAAACTGGTCATTGCCAGCCGTACGGTATCTAAATGTGAGGACCTTGCTGCAAAATTGGGATGCGGCAAAACCAAAATTAGGACGGCACAGGTAGATGCGGATAATGTTGATGAACTTATCGCCCTCATCAACATAGAAAAGCCGGATGTCGTCCTGAACCTTGCGCTTCCTTATCAGGATCTGACGATTATGGATGCTTGCCTGGCTACCAAAACACACTATGTGGACACGGCTAATTACGAGCCCAGAGATACTGCCCATTTTGAATATAAATGGCAATGGGCCTATCGGGAAAAGTTTAAGGAAGCCGGAATTACCGCACTCCTCGGTTCGGGTTTTGACCCAGGGGTTACTGGCGTTTTCAGTGCCTATGCCCTTAAACATCATTTTGATGAGATCCATGAAATCGATATCCTGGATTGTAATGGAGGGGACCATGGGTATCCTTTTGCCACCAACTTTAATCCTGAGATCAATATCAGGGAAGTTACTGCCAAAGGAATGTATTGGGAAAACGGTGAGTGGGTTATCACGGACCCCATGGAAATCAAGCGGGAATACGACTTTAAAGGCGTGGGTAAGAAAGATATGTATCTGTTACACCACGAAGAACTGGAAAGCCTTGCTCTTAACATCAAGGGGATTAAACGTATCCGTTTCTTCATGACCTTTGGCCAGAGTTATTTGACTCACCTGAAATGCCTGGAAAATGTGGGCATGACCAGTATTGAACCCATCATATATAACGGTATGGAGATTATCCCTCTACAATTCCTTAAAGCTGTCCTGCCCGATCCGGCCTCCTTAGGTCCCCGTACCAAAGGTAAGACAAATATCGGCTGTATTTTTAAAGGGATAAAAGATGGCAAACAGAAAACCTACTGCCTCTATAATATCTGCGACCATGAAGATTGCTTCCGTGAGGTAGGCAGTCAGGCGATCAGTTATACCACCGGCGTACCGGCTATGATTGGGGCTATGCTTGTCATGAATGGTACCTGGCAAAAACCCGGTGTTTATAATATGGAAGAATTCGATCCGGATCCCTTTATGGAAGAATTGAACAAATGGGGGCTCCCTTGGGAAGAAGATTTTAATCCAGTGATGGTACCCTAATGGAACAATACTTCTTCCGAGTGCCCACACCCAGTTACGTGATCAGTGAGGAACTGCTGATTCAGAACCTACAGATTCTTAAACGCGTACAGGAACAAAGCGGGGCAAGAATCTTATTGGCCCAGAAAGCATTCTCCATGTTTCGTGTTTATCCCCTGCTGGCAGAATATCTCTGTGGAACAACAGCCAGCGGCTTGTACGAAGCAAAATTAGGGCGCGAAGAATTTGGCAAAGAAGTTCACATCTTCAGCCCTGCTTACCGTGAGGATGAATTTGAGGCCATTCTGGCAGTTTCTGATCATATCATATTTAACAGTTTCAAGCAGTGGACTAAATTCGGGAAAAAAGCACTGGCTGCAGGTAAACACTGCGGCCTAAGGCTTAACCCGGAGTGTTCCACCCAAGAGAGTCATGCAATCTATGATCCTTGCTCACCTTACTCGAGGTTCGGTGTTACGAAGGCGAATTTTGATGCCGGTCTGCTGACAGGTCTTTCCGGATTTCATATGCATACACTGTGTGAACAAAATGCAGATGCTCTGGTAACGACACTGGAAGCCTTGGAACGTTCATTTGGTCAGTATTTACACGGAATGAAGTGGTTGAATCTCGGCGGTGGACATCATATCACCCGTCCTGATTACGATATTGAATTGCTGATTAAAACCATCCGCCGTCTGCAAGAAAAATATGGGGTTATCGTGTATCTGGAGCCGGGAGAGGCCGTAGCACTCAACGCCGGCTTTCTGGTATCAACCGTTCTGGATACCCTGCATAACGGTATGGAAATCGCAATTTTAGATACTTCTGCAGCCTGTCATATGCCGGATGTTCTGGAAATGCCTTACCGCCCACGGATCATCGGAGCAGGGGAACCCCAAGAGAAACCCTACAACTACAGGTTGGGTGGACCGACCTGTCTGGCAGGTGACATCATCGGGGATTATTCCTTTGATCAGCCACTACGTCCTGGAGACCGTTTGGTTTTCTGCGATATGGCCATCTATTCTATGGTTAAGAACAATACATTTAACGGGATCCGTCTGCCTGATATCATT
>CAYZDF010000086.1:0-9850 GCA_964477085.1 uncultured Gracilibacteraceae bacterium
GCCATGGTCCTTTTTCCAGTTCGTCAAGTTGCGGTGTTTTTTTCTCAGTCATGGTATATCCTCCATTTTACTTAATATAGAAATTTAGATTTCCATAATGGACACTGCTCCTGTGGGACAAACAGTCGTGCAGGACTCACATCCCATACATTCGCTTTCGTCACCAGTTACAACCGCTTTTCCATTTTCAAACCCAAGAATTTTGGCGGGGCAGTTTGGAGAGCATTCATTGCAACCGGAACATTCATCTTCATTAATTGATACGATAAACATGGAATCACCTCCCCTATAAGATCTAATATATTATTTACTTGGGATTAATCACCTAAGATTGACAATCCCCCTTCCAAATAATGAACATTTGTTAACCCTTTGCCTTGAAGCATACAGGCTGCTTCAAAGCCCCGGATTCCCATTTCACAGACCGTTATAATTTTCTTATCGGTCTGTAATTCCTGCCAGCGGTTGTGAAGCTCACTCAATGGGATCTCTATTTTATTCTGATATGGAATTGGTTTAGTTCGAACTTCATCGGGGGTACGGATATCAAGAATACATATTTCTTCGGGGTTTTCTAAAAGTTGAGTCATTTCAGCACAAGTAACACTGCCGACAAGGCCGGTTATCTTATTCCTAAGCGCATTAGCAGCATGGGCAATTAAATCAATGGCTGTTGAGAAAGAAGGAGCATAACCTAAATCCAAGGTGGAAATGTCTTCAAGAGTTCCGTTAAACCGAATAGCTGTCACCGCAACGTCGAGACGCTTAATCACTTCTCCCGGCCCTACAACCTGGGCTCCCAGGACTCGCCCAGTGTTTTTCTCGGCAAGCAGCTTGACCTTTACTTTATCATGCATTGGGTAATAATGAGTTGCGTCATAACCGGAGATAATAACTTGGCTAAAATCAAGATTATTTTGTTTGGCTTCATCTTCACCTAAACCGGTACGCCCAATATTAAGGTCAAAACATTGGAGAACCGATGTTTTGCTGACTCCGGGAAATTTAGAATCTATACCGGCGATATTATCCGCGATAATTCTCCCATGCTTATTGGCTGTTGAGGCTAACGGCGCATAAACCGGAAGTCCAGTCAGGAGGTCAATATTCTCTATACAGTCACCACCTGCGTAAATAAAAGGATCAGAGGTAATTAAATTGGCATTCACCTTGATAGCCCCGGTAACACCCAGTTCGATCCCGGCAGAACAGGCAAGATCAACAGTGGGGCGGGTACCGATCGCTAATAATACGGCATCGGTTTCTATTGAGCCCTTCGCTGTTTCAACCTTTGTAACAGCTCCGCTTTCATCTGCAATAATGGATTTAACCTGGGATGAAAGCTGTAAATCCAAACCTTTATTACATAATTCCTTTTCGACCAAGGCTGCCATATCTGCATCCAGGAGCTTGGGCAGAACATGGGGCTGGGCTTCACAAATTGTTATTTTTAAACGTAAACCGCACAAAGCATCAGCCGCTTCCATCCCAATCAGACCGGCACCAATGATCGTTAGATGTTTAATTTTTTTACTGCGGACTAATTCGCGCAGCTTTTTTGCATCGTCAGGATGATGAAGGGTAAAGACATAGGGGAGATTTGTACCTGGAAAATTAGGTACAATGGGCCTGGCTCCGGTTGCAAGGACTAAGTAGTCATAGGGAAGAATCTCTTGCTGTCCTGTAAGGACATTGCGGATCTCAACTTGTTTTTGTTCACGGTCGATATTCTCAGCTCTGGTATTATTCAGCACTTTGACATTTTTAGTTAAGTAAAAGAAATCCGGATCACGAACGCTGCCTGAAGAAGTCATCATGAGTTCCATAATATCGTTAACAAGATTCCCGACATAAAGCGGTAAACCGCAAGAACCATAGGAAATGAGTTCCCCTTGTTCTACAACTGTGATATCAGCATCAGGGAGTAATCTTCTAAGTCTTGCCGCGGTTTTGGGCCCTGCAGCAACACCGCCAATAATTACTACTTTCATAATGGTTTACTCCTCCTCAAAGTTTAAATACGGTCTATCCAGAGTAGTTAGGGCATTAACCATTAGTTCTACTAATCCGCCATAATGGATATTGAACTTAGCTGTAGCCTGGTAGTATTCAAGCATGTCCCTAATAGTCCCTTTACAATTGGAGCAGGGTGCGCAGACATATTTAACAATATCCGGGTTGCCGACTTCCTCTCCAAAAGCAGAAAGTATCTGCTCGAATTTCATGCGAGTACTGACTTTGTTTCGAAAATCGGCAAAATTCATAGATTGCATGATGGCAAAACCACTACCACCACCGCAGCAATAGTTATTGACTCCATGGGGAGTCATTTCCCTGAACTGAGGGCAAATTGCTTTTAGAACATTTCTCTGTGGTTGAACGATCCCCATATGCCTGACCACATTGCAAGGGTCATGCAAAGTTACTGGAAAGTTATTTTTCATTGGGTTAAAGGTAAGGCGTTTGGTTTCTACAAGCTCCCATAAGAGAGGCAAACAGCTTTCTACGGGTAATTTGTTCTCTCCATAGGTCATACGGTCGGCGCTGACAGCAGCGGCTTTATGGGCATGGCCACATTCTCCGATAATAATACGTCTTACACCCAATTCTTTAGCCGCTTCAAACTGTTGAAGCGCAATCTTTTTTGCCATAGTGTCGTCATACCAGATGCCATAGTTAACATTATCATAGCCAATCATGGAACTGCTCAAAGTATAATTAAGACTGGCTTCATCAAATAAAATAGCAAAAGCCGCAGGATTTTCCGGCCAGGCCATAAATTCCCCGGCATTATGGGTCAAGAGGAAATCAGCGCCTTTTTTATCTATAGGGATTTTAATTTTGCGGCCGGTTTTTTCTTCAATATCTTCTTCTATAAATTCAATTGTATCCAGAAAGGCAGCTTTGGTAATCCCGGTAGAAGAACCGGTTTCCAACTGCCTTACACATCCTTTGGAATGTAATGGAGTTGGGGCAATACCAAGCTCTTGACTGAAAATTTTTCTAATCTCACGGGTTAGCATGCCATTGTCCAGGCCGAGTGGGCAGGTTTGGGCACAACGCCGGCAAAGATTGCAGCGATAGGCCAGTTCGCCGAGCCGGGCAATGGTTTCCCAGTTGATATCGATATCGGCCCGGACAAATTTATTCAAAAGTTTGCCCCCGGGAGTAAAATACTTTTTGTAGATTTTACGAAACACTTCAGAACGGAAAATTGGCCTGTACAACTCGCTCTGATTACTGGATTTGTAGATATGACAGGCATCTGTACAGGTATTGCATTTGGCGCAGTATTCCATCGTGAGTGATAACGGTTGAATGTAATTTTTGTTGCTGTCGGCAAATAATTTAGCTAAACCATTAATGAACTTGCGAACGAATTCATCTTCTTCTTCTTTTGTGGAGGGCCGGGTCATGGTATCCAGACCGATAATCCCATCAAGAGAAGTACAATATTTTTCTTTCCAAGCATCTTTGGGTTTCGTGAGTGCCGGTTCCATCCCTTCCTTGTTATAAGGTGCCGACAAGGGCATTAATGAATCAAGCTGTACGAGCTGTTCCGTCTTCTTATCTATATCTTTAGGCTGTAAATCCAATTGTTTACTCATGTTAATCACTCCTTGCTATTGGTTCATATGAGGTGCAGACCATTTGGTCTGAGGAGGATGGGCTGCAGCTTCCATAAGTTTCTTTTCTACTTCACTGCCGGGCAAATTGGGGTCATTTTCCCATAAGACTTTATGAAACGTAAAGTATTTGCCTACATAGTGATTCATTTTGCATAATGGAATATAAATAAACATGATTCCAAGCAGTACTAAATGAACAGTTACCAGATTACCCGGTTGAAGGGGGCTAAAGGAAAGCAACTGTGCAATAAATTGTTGAGGAGACACGCTTGTTGTCCAGGCGAAAATTCCGGTAATCAATACGGCAAAAATCAAGATGAGGTTAAAATATTCCTGAGGGGTAGTATATTTCTTAAGGGTTGTATCAAAAATTCTGCGGATCAGCAGAAGGAAATTACCCGTGAACGCTAACGTGAAGCCGACCATACCAATAGCAGAAGTAAAATACGAAATGAATGCAAAGGGGAGCACATAATTTATCAACAGTAAAAGTGTCCAGCCAAAGAGAAAGTAAATTCCTAAGTGAAAAGCATATGAAGCCCACCATAATTTCTTCTGGTTGACAAATAATTTTTTGATAAAGAGCATTTCCAGAAGCATATCCTTAATCTCACCAAGGTGGGATATTGCTCTGGGTTTATTCCACCATTCTATTTCCTCGTAATAAGACCCCCCGTACTCAGCTTTCTCTCCTTCTTTCGGGATAGGATACAAGTCAAGTCGACCGTGGATAGGCATCTTGGCAAATATCCATGCTTTATATGCGGAAAAACCTATAAAACAAAAGACAGATACTATAATGAAGAATGTGAGCAACAAATTTATCTCCTCCAATATTCTTTAAATACAATAATTAGCCTGATGTAATTAGTAAAATAAAATAATTGTAGCTACAGCATCAGTGTAATTTATCACAAATACTCTGTAAAATTGTTATTTTTAATAATAGCCATTAAAAATAACAATAATAAAACAAAAAGGTTAACCTGGAGAGTTTTCCATATTAAACCTTTTCAGTAGATAGTATTCTTTTAATCTAAGCAATTAACTTACTTCCCTTATTCCATAACCTTTGGTTACAGAACAAAGAGAGTGAAGTCTTTTTTAGTCCTAATATCCGTTAGATTTGGCTTTTTATATTATTTTTGTCCATACTGCATTCAAGTTCTTTGAGTTTTTCACCCTTGTTAAGAATTACGACGCTCGGGGCCTTGGCTATTCCGTATTTTTCAGCAAGACTTTTCTTCGTTGCCATATCGACCTTAACCATTTTATACGTATCGGTATAATCTTTCTGAACTTCTTCCAACAGTGTACAGAATGCAAGGCTTTCGGTCATAGCGGCGTTAAAGAATACAAGAAGCACTTTCTTATCGCTATTTAGAATGTTATTTTGGAAAGCCTCCATTTCTTCAATATAACGCTCCGCTGCAACAGCTGCAACAGCTCCGTCTCCAGCTGCTGTAACGACTTGTCGCAAATATTTAACTCGGTTATCGCCCACAGCATAAACTCCGGTAATATTTGTCTCCATCAGATCATTAACCGGTATATATCCTCGTTTATCAACCTTGATGCCGCTGTCTTTAAGGAATCCGGTAGAAGGAATCATACCAACAAAGAAAAATACACCCTGGCAATCTAAGGTCGAAGAAGCTCCGGTTTTAATATTTTTCAGTTTGACACCTTCCACATTTTCCTTCCCGATAACCTCTTCGATAGTTGAGTTCCAAACAAACTCCATCTTTTCATTGGCAAAAGCTTTTTCGGCACTAACTTTATTACAATCCAGTATTCCTTGATCGTGTAAAACGATAACGGTTACTTTACGGGCATACTTAGTGATGTACATGCCTTCTTCAATCGCCTGATCACCGCTTCCAATAACGACTACATCTTCACCCTCAAAGAATTCCGCGTCGCACGTTGCACAATAAGCCACACCGTTGCCTCTTAGTCTTGTCTCGCCTGGAATATTCAAAAGTCTTGGTTCACTACCGCAGGCAATAATGACTGCTTTTGCAATAAGCTCCTTGCCTTTTTTAGTCTTTACTACTTTTTCTTCGTTAGAAAAATCCACACTTATAACTTCATCTTTGATAAATTCCACACCGAAACTATCCGCATGCCTCTGAAAATCTTTCATAAGATCCGGTCCGGTTATTTGAATATATCCCGGATAGTTAACTATTTCCCTTGTTGTATTTACCAAACCGCCTACGGAACCTTTATTAATTACTGCTGTTTTGAGTCTTGCCCTTCCTCCATAAATGGCCGCAGCTAATCCAGCCGGGCCTCCGCCGATAATGAGTAAGTCGTAAGTATCAACCATAATTGTACCGCCTCCAAAACACCTAATGTAAGAATGGATTAAGCAATAACTTCAGCTATTTTTTCTTCAATTTGCTCGTCTTCCACTTTCCCGGCCATTTTCCCTAGATATTCCCCATCATTAAAGAAAAGAATCTGAGGGACTCCCTTTAGAGAAAAACGTTGAAATAAAGCTGTATTTTCTTCAATATCAACATAATAAAAACCGAATTTCCCAACAAACTTAGGTGCTAATTCCTCTAAAACTGGAACAACCTCCTTGCAAACGTGACATGATGTTCTAGAGAAAATTACCAAGCAAGGTTCACCGTTATCATAGATGATTTCTTCGAAACTATTAGGGTCTAATTGCTGTAAAGACATTTACACACACTCCTTGAAATATTAACTTTATTATTAGCTTTAACATTAGCTTAAAATATTGGCTAAAAAGAGAAATTTTCACCAATTATTTTTATCCTTATTATAGGATAGTTAAATTTCATTATCCAATAATAAAATTTTATTATTATGATAGGAAATTTTTATATCAGTGTAAAGATTAGCATTCAAAGTCAAAAGCTTTGACTATGGATACAGCAGTCAAATTGATAATTATTGCTGGACATGAATATTTCATTATACATATTTTTAATTGTCATCATAGAAAATGACAATTTTACAGAAATTTTAAGAATAGTTACACTTAATAAAAGAAGTTGATGATTAAATGAGAGGAGGGTTACATTTTGAGAATAAAAATGGCGGGTATTGATTATCATCAAGCTTCGCTTTCCCAGCGTGAAGTCTTTGCATTTTCCAGAACTCAGGCTCAAGAAGCAATGCAAACCGTCATTCAAACAAAGGGTATTAGTAGCTGCGTAATCATATCAACCTGCAATAGGGTAGAAATATGGATTTACGAAGAAGATAAAATAGATTTTGATTTAATAAAAGTTCTATGTAAATTAAAGAAGGTTTCCTTTGAGGAATATAGGGATTTGATAATTACCAGGGAAGGGTTAGAAGCAATAAGACATTTATTTGAAACAACCTGTGGGTTTAATTCTCAAATGTGGGGAGAAGATCAGGTCCTTTCCCAGATTAAGTTTTCTATAGAATTGGCAAGGCAGGCAAAAACTACAAATGAAGTTATAGAAAAGTTCTTTCAGTTTGCTATTACCTGTGCCAAGAAAATAAAGTCTTCAATAAGACTGACTGCACTTGACGTTTCGATTGCGATGAAAGCACGGCAAAAGATAAGTGAACACTTTCCTTCTTTAGTCGGACTCAAATGTTTGGTTTTAGGTAACGGAGAAATAGGAAGGATGATGGCTTCTCTGCTTGTAGAATGCGGTGCTCAGGTAACAGTTTCTTTAAGAGAATATAAACATAAGATGAGCATAGTACCCGAAGGCTGTCTGGCTATTAATTATGAGAATTGCATATATGAAATAAAACATTCGGATTTAATTGTCAGTGCCACTTCAAGTCCCCACTTTGTAATCAAAATGGAGGATGTTGTGGATAGCCTAGCTGACAAAAAGAAGAGAGTCTTTGTAGATTTAGCAGTACCTAGAGACATTAACCCTCAACTTGCAGAATATGAAAACGTTACCCTCTTGGATATAGATACTCTGGGTGGTAGTACCCGAACTAAAGAAAGTGACAGCAATTTGTTAAAAGCGAAAGAAATAATAGAGCACTATATCATTGAATTTATTAAGTGGAATAAGATTAGAGACGTTTTATTGTTGATTAACCATAATGTCTCTTATACGCCACAATTAATTAATTACATGCTTCGACAGGAAATAAATCGGTTAAACCCTAATACGCAAAAAACAAGCATTTTAGAGAAAAATGCTATAAGCCTGGCAACAGAGGCCCTACAGCAAATAATGTTTCATCGGGAACAAGAATTACTATCTTGCTCAAATAAAAAAAGATAAATATTAAATAGAGATTAAGAAATGACAGGAGTATTAATACTTGCACATGGGAGCAGGGAGAAAACAACTGAAGAGAGCTTTCAAATCATCGTAAATAAAGTCAAAGAAAAACAAGAGTATCCTTATATTGAAAAGGCATTTCTCTATTTCTCTATTTCTCTGATTCAAGTCTCAAGCAGGGATTATTGAAACATATGGACAAAGGCGTTAAAGATATAAAGATAGTTCCATGTTTTCTTTTTTATGGGGTTCATGTTAGAGAAGGTATTTCTAGGGAAATTAATAATTTATTAAAAGATTATCCTCATATAAGCGTGACCTTGGATCGTCCTTTCGGCTACGATACATGGTTGGCCGAAATTTTATTGGATAGGGTAATGGAAATGTTGAATGTATAATTTTTTGGTTAATTTTTTTATCGTTACTGTGCTCTAAGATGAGGTGGTATTAGTTGAAGGGGAAAAATAAGATATCTAATTCGATTATCAAACGGATGCCAAGATATTACAGATTTCTATCAGGACTCATGCAAATGGGTATTACCAGAGTGTCATCCAAAGATCTGAGCAAAAGGATGGGTATCACATCCTCCCAGGTCAGGCAGGATTTTTTTAGTTTTGGAGGCAACGGCCTTCAGGGATATGGTTATGATGTAGAGTTTTTGCATCAGGAAATTAGCAAGATCTTGGGATTAGATACCATGCATTCGATGATCATTATAGGTGCAGGAAGTTTAGGGCACGCCCTGGCTAAACATACCAATTTCGAAAAGAGCGGATTCAAAGTTGTTGCCATTTTTGACATTAACGCTCAATTGATAGGTGAGAAAATTGTTGATCTTGAAATACTGGCTTTGGATGAATTACCGGAGTTTGTGAAGAATAACCCGGTTGAAATTGCAGTACTGACAGTTCCTGAAAATGATGCAGTGCAAGTAGCTAAATTGGTAACCGGATTGGGAATTAAAGCTTTATGGAATTTTTCTCCGGTAGAAATAAATGTACCTGATGAGATAATCGTAGAAAATATCCATATGATTGACAGTCTTATGGTCCTTGGATACAATCTTAAAGAATGTTAAGTGAATTGCTTATTAGATAATCTCCATATTAGCTCAAACGGGGGGTTGTTTTTAGTTTCTAAAAATTAAACAGGTACTATCGAAAATAAAGAGGGGCGTAGAGAACTAGAATTCTTTGCGCCCCTCAAAATCTTATTCTCGTTGGTGATGAAAAATAACTTGTCAACGACGTTGACATATGATCTACAAAGCTTGATTCAATGTTGCAATAGAATTATTTTTTTCTTTCTCTATTCTACTGGGTACATTTTAAACTACTGTGACTTTTTAACTGAACTTTAAGAGAAATATTTACTTAAGCCCTCGATACTAAGAATAATAATGCAATCCTTTTTCTTTTTTATGATCTGCTCTTTACACAGTTGAGTAAATAAATTACTGACTGTTACGCGATGCAAGCCGGTGATATTGGCTATGTCCTGGTGGGTTAAAGAAAGGTTAACAATATAAGTTTTACCGTCGATGTTTTTTCCATTTTGCTTAGCCAACATATAAAGCAACTTTGCAAGTCTAAACATGGGTTCAGGAACACATAGGTCTTCTATTTGCGCGGTTAGAACCCGAATTTTTTGAGACATTAACTTATTGATAAATACGGTTATTTCCGGATGGGAACGAAATATTTCATTAATTACGGAACTTTCCAAAGAATAGACTTCACAGGGCTCAGTTGCGGTAATTATTGTCAGACTGGGCATCCCATGAAAGAACAGGGTCTCACCAATAAAAGCAGGAGCATTCATATACCAAATTGTCTTTTCTGTCCCTGAGGAAGTGACACGGGACATCTTAATTTGCCCCTTGGACAGAAAGAATAATTTTGTAATTGAGACAGTTTCATAACTCATACCCGTTGATATAAGTGGATTTTTTACCCG
>CAYZDF010000087.1:0-9761 GCA_964477085.1 uncultured Gracilibacteraceae bacterium
GGTTGCCGTAAGTTTTTTGGTTTCATTCTTTTTGACCCATTCTGCTTAATTCAAGGGTCGTCACCTTGAGTTGGGTCTCAAAATAAGATGGGAAAGTTGAGTTATTTATCATTAGATTAAACATATTTATCAAACCTCGCGACCTCAATCAGCAAGCACTTGCTGATTTGCTTAATGTCAGCCAGACCACCTATTCACGGTACGAAAGCGGCACCCTGGATATTCCAAGTCTTTCGCTGATTAAGCTTGCTGAATTTGCAAAAATCCCTCTGCCATCTCGTTGATTATTTTCCGTTTAAAAATGCGACCTGTGTGGTTGAATATCTGGGTCGCTATACTCACAGTGTGGCTATATCCAATAAACGAATCGTTAACATTGATCGGGATACCGTTACCTTCAAATGGCTGGATTACAAGGATGACAATAAACAGAAGGTGATGACTCTTTCCGCCGAAGAGTTTATCCGCAGATTTCTAATTCATATTCTACCGAGTGGATTTATGAAAATCAGGCATTATGCTTGCTTGGCAATCGGAATAAGACCACCAAACTGAAGCTCTGCAAACAACTTACCCATACCCCCCCCTTTAACTAAGGAAAAATCCTCTACACTTCAACTGATCCAGCGGATTACCGGAATTGATATATCTAAATGTCCTATCTGCGGATCAGAAATACCTAAACGGTTCTTAACTTTTGGTAAATCCCCCCCTGCCACCATCCAAACTGCATATGTTTAAAAATGGCCCTGCAATGGAGAAGGGGTAACTATAATTAAATTAGACAGGAGATGAGATATTCAATCCCCATAGCGAGAGCACCAATTACCGCGGTTTCGTGCTATTGTAATTATCAAAAGTTAGGTGTTTTTAATCCTCAAGATATCTGTTGTAAAGTTACTCAAGCTATGCTTCCGGCTTGAGCTTTTTTGTAGCTAACTTCGGATAATTGGCTATGAATACTCTCTACTCCTTCACCACAATCCTACCCCATCATCCACATCACATTTTCTCGTTATACTCACTTTATAATTTGATATTCGTAAAATTTTGCATCTCTCCTTCTAAATAATTTGCATTTGTGGAAATTAATTCTAAAAATGAACAAAGTAACCCTTAGCTGGAAAAGGCTACTTAAATATATTCTCACAACTGACTAACCTTCATCCCTGGCTGATACTCCTTGTAGCTGTCATTTTTAATCCAGCCTATTTGAGTGTATTCCGTCATTGTACTAGCGTTGAATTTCTTAACCAGGCTCCATTCCTTATCCTTCTTGATCACGCTCAAAAGATGGCCATCCCAGGTCAGGGCGGCATAAGGGCTATGTTCATCCGGCATTTGCCGTAGAAAAAGCTTGCCTTCGTTGACCGGATCGCCAACGCTACATAATGAAAATCCTTGAGTTCCACTTTATATAAACTAAAACTTAATCCCGGAAAATATGATTATGCCTATATCGTTGATAATCAAGCAAGATATTTTTATGGTCAAGTCTACATGTGCGAAAAGTGGACACCTATGATCCCGTACAAGTAACTGATCCTATGGCGTTTTTTATGTATTAATTAACATCTATCCTATTCAAAAGAAAACACTGCAGTACCCTCAATTTCCAAATCGGAAAACCAATATGACCGGACTGTCTCTTGTTTCCGGTAAGTCATAAAATGATCAATAGCCAGGTCTTTAAACCCGTAAACTAAGATAATTTCCTGGTCGGGATCGACGATCCAACATTCCCTGACCCCAGATATCATAAATGTATTCAGCTTATCCACCATATCCTTGGAGCGGGTGCTTGGTGACACGATTTCCACTGCCAGAGTCGGCGTGCCCATGTACCGCCCTTTTTCATTGGTAGTCTCAGCAACATCACAGGCAACAATCAGATCGGGCTGCATCACATCGGGGTCTTTAAAACCTTCTTTGCGGAAATGAACGTCAAATGGGGCATAAAAAACCTTGCACGGTTTTCCCTTGAGATATACCCGGATTACAGCAAATATATTACCCGAGATTTCCTGGTGGATTGTGCTTGGCGAGCTTAGCAGCACGATTTCACCGTTGATGAATTCCATGCGCAGTTCACTTTTTTCGTAAATTTCCATAAATTCCTCATAAGAGACCTTTTTACCGCCGTACTGGTAGTCCAAAGCCTTCTCTTTCATGAGGAAATAACGGCCGGCATCCGTGATATAAGGTGTCAGCCGTACTGCCTTTTTCCCGTTTTTGGTAATAACCACTTCATTGTCGTCGGTTACATAGTCCAGATACATCCCAAGATTGTTTTTCAGCTCTGTGGCTGTAATCGTATCGCTCGCTTTACTTTTTAGATCTCCCCTTATATCGTCCATAATTACGTCACCTCCGTACGATTATCATAGCACATCGTACGGTTTTAAATCAACTGCTCTCTTTGACTTCAATAGTTATTCACTGGATAAAAAACAACCGTTTCATTTGTATCCCTCATTTACTAATTACTGAGTGAATCCAAATTCTCAACGGCCTTTTTACCTGCTGCTTTAAGTATTTCTCTGTTGGTTTCATTGCTCGTATTTCCCACACCAATGACAATATAGTATTCTCCCTTCAAAATATGTATTCCGGGAGTTGCTATAAAGGCTTCAATTCCGATTCCATCAACCATCGTTAATTCATCTTCAAAGTTTTCTTTGATAGATTCATATAAAAACCGTGAGGTTAGCTCGTCATTGGGGATAAAGGCCTGCTGGGTAAGAGCCACTTGCAAGAAACGATCCGAATCTTCAGCCAGAGATTCATAAAAACAGAGTTTCTGCCCTACCACTTCTTGTTCGCTTTTTTCAGCATCCATCATAGTTTCACCTATCAATTCTTCTGCCTCTGTCTTGGAAATAAGCTGACAGGGTTCTATCAGTTTTTCGGATACGGCATTGACAGCAGCCTTGTGATTTTGAGTGTTGTTGTCGCTTACTTCATTCTGAGAGCATCCGGCTGGAATAACTGCAACAGCAAAAATAATCATCATGCTAAGGATAATTCTTTTCACTAAAATCCCTCCCCTATAATACTAAAATACCTATATTAAATATGGTTTCGCAGTTATCATTATGTCATGGATTAATGCGTTTAAATACAAAATTCAAGTTTATCATTTCCAAGCTAAGACATATGGTAGAAAAATCTGTAATAAGTCTCCCACGCCTTTTGCTCCTTGTTCAGCACAATCGCTTCTGTTTGCCTCTCGTCCGCAAACCCCAGGGATAACGACAAGTCTTCCGGCAGATTAGCTACAATTACGGTGAAACTGGCCGGCTCTGCCGAATTGGCATAAGCTACCGTTGAAACGATATACTTATTTCAGAGGATAGTAAAAGATTATTAATTAAGCATAGCGCTCCATCTAGATGCATCACGAGTTTCATTATTTGTTTCTGCTGTTGTATATTGAGTTGGTTTTATATAATTGTTTGAAGGTGGTACATCCCAAAGAGATTTATCTCCAAGTGCTGATATGGCATAGGTTGTGGCTAATCCAAAGAGTGCATGGCTTACCATATATGAAAGATTACTTGGAGCGTCTTTAGGTTTTACCTTATTCACTGGCAAAGCACTTAATGCAGCAGTTATGAAAGAACCATACACAATACCGAAAAAAGCTCCTTTAGCAAAAAGGTTATCCTTGCCAGTTTTTGAAAGTATATATACTTGCCCTACTGAACCAACCATACCCATTCCTAAATCCAATATAGAACCCAAAATCTGTCCGTAAGGGGATTTTGCTTGCCTATGGTTGCTCACCCATACGCCAGATGCAGTTTCCCTAAAAGATCGTTTTGAAATCTTTTTTCTTAAAAAGATTTCATCTGAAGCAATCTTTAATGCAGTTCCAAAAAGTCCAGACACTATTCCTAATGTAATTCTATCCTTAATTTTCTTCATTTCATCCTTCATCCTTTCATCTGTATAATAATAAATTACCCTTTTTATATTGTTTTTATGTTTATACAAACTCATTAGATAAGTTGATTTCGATTGATCTAAAGTTCATACAATCAATCCTTGTTACTTTTTGTAATAAAAAAGGTGTAATGGTTCAAAGAATATCTACCTTACCTAATATTTTATATTAAATGTTGAATTATTATTAGCAAAGATAGTCCGCTCCACTTCTCTCCGGGTGAAGCCTTCTTGGGTATAGATACAGCTCCGTTTCTCAACCACAAGTCCCTTCTCTTTCCGGTCGGTGTAGAATTGATGAAATAATCGACTATGGCGAATTAATCCTTCAAAAGCACATTTTATTTTCTATCAAATTCTGATTAAATCCACCATATAAGATATAACTCTCCTTAATTCTTTCAGTTCCTGTTTATTCAAGACTGCGGCTCCGGCTGAAAACTACGCGCGGTGCATAATCGGTTGAAGATGTATCTTTTCTCATATAAACCAATGTTGTTTCGTATTCTTTCTCACCTTCAATTCCATCCATCTTATTCTCGGCAATGAGCTTGGCTGCAGCCTCCAAATCGGGAAGCCCCAGCTCTTTTGCTTTTTTAGCCAGCCATTTTTCATTTTCACCGGATGCAAATGACGGGTGCTCAAAATAGTACTGTTTCGCCTGGATCGTGATATAGACTTCACTGGATTCCTGCTCTTCGACTTTCAGGCCGGTTAGCAGGAAAAACATCCTCTCATAAACTGGCGTCCCTTCCGGCCAGGGGGAGTAATAACCGTCAGCATAGTTCGCTATTTTCCGATAAGTTTGGTGTGGCATAGGTTGTTGTATGCCATTTTTGGCAACGAACAATGTTCCAATTGTATTCTGGACAGTCTGTTCGCTTACTTTTTCCGGAAAACGCAAATAACTCATGGCATAAAGTACCGCATCGGCAAAATTGGGATAACCAAAAGAATTGGCATAGCGGTCTGTATTAAAGAACGATTCATACCCATCCATGTCCGGCATATAGCACCAGCGGTAATCCTGAGCAAAAAGGTTAAACATCTCTCTGAGTTCAGGCGTGACTGCTACATCGCCCCGCATCTGTGAGACCTTTTCTATAAACTTATAGCCGCTGGGATACTGCTGATACAGATAGATATCCGACGGCGCGTACTGAGAGGCCGCTTGCTCATACTTGGGGCTTTTGATGCAGGACAAATAAGTGAAATAAAGTTCTCCTTCCGGGTTGTTTACCGCAAACTCAATCGTCCATTCGCAGCCTAAGTCCAGCACTGAGCCCGGATTTTTCAATACTAGACTGTCTTGCATCTGCCAGAAGGTAAGTCCCTTATGTTCATCTTTTTTCATTTCTGTCCAAACTGCTTTGCCGTTTTTCGAATAACCTTCCTCGGCAGGGTCACTGTCCAGTTCATCAAAAAAGTAGCCTCTGATCGTCGCCTCCCATTTATCCGGCCCTCGTTCGATCTTGCCCTTGTTTTTGAGTCCTGTCAATTCATAGATCGCCCAGCCGTGCGCATCAGAACCGTATCTAATGGTATACTTCCCATCCTCATAAATAAGCTCTGTTCCATCTTTTTGCGTATCAATTACCAGCCAGAAGAATCTCGTCACCTGGTGGTCAAAATTCTCTTCGCTGATAGAACCGTCTACAAAGTCCTCTTGGGCATTGAAAATAATATAATTGCAAAGGTCGTCCCAGGCCGGCGCTTGGCCGAACGCAAACTCCGGTAGAAGTCTCAGCTCATTGCCGTTTTTGGAAAAATAGTCCTGAAAGAACAGCATAAGCTCCGGCGTAATTTCCGTTTCTCCGTTTACAATCTGGTTCGTATAAAACTCCTGCTGATGCGCGTATCCCGCAGGGCCGTTATCAGTGCCATCCCCGTTTTTAAGTGCTGTTCCCGAATCATACGTCTCCGGTATGGGGGAAGGCGCAGGTGAACAAGCAGACAAAAACAAGAGGATCATGATTAATACCGTGATTATCTCTTTCTTAAAAACCTTCATGTTAACCTCCATTTCGCCGCCTGCTGCGGGCGACACAAATAGTAATGAAAAGGGGGATGTGCAGCGGTCAACCCCGGCGATACAATGTTATTTGAGGGAAAGGCACACTACAAAGCACGGTGAGGCGAGTTGCAGACTGCCTCTTGGCTTAAATCAGTATGTTAACCAGTGTAAGGATCGCCTTTCAAGCACAAATAAGTGGTGCCACGAGGCCGCACGCTAATCATTGTTTTAGCTCAGCGTTAAATGTGTGGCGATTCAGTCACTGTCTTCTCCCTCACGATTTCATTGCAAGGAGGGAGAGTTTTGAGAATCGTTTACCCCATCTGTTGTGGCGTCGATGTACACAAGACATTTCTCGTCGCTACAATCATCACATCGCAAGGTATTGTTCCGAGTTACAAGAAAAAGCGCTTTTCTACCTTTAACAAATCCATTTTAGCGTTCAAGCAGTGGTTGTTCGATAACAACTGCTTTGATGTTTGCATGGAGAGCACCGGAAAGTACTATATACCCATCTACAATTTGCTGGAAGATAGCATCCGTGTTACCGTCGCCAATCCAAAGTGGGTTGCTGCTGTTAAGGGCAACAAGGATGATGTCAAGGATTCGAAATGGATCGGCGACCTGTTTCGCCTCGGTCTTGTACCAAGCAGTTTCATCCCGTCCAAGAACACTCGCGTTTTGCGGGAGTACACCCGCTACCGTTTCAAGCTTGTTTCCTGTAAATCCAGTGAAAAGAACCGTTTTCAGAATGCTTTCACTGTTTGCAATGTCGCCCTTGATGCTGTCGTTTCCGACATGTTTGGCAAATCCGCCTCGTCCATCACGGACTACCTTGTAAACTCAGATTCCTTCGACCAATGCACTGCATTTCCCTGCTGCAGCGTTCCTTAAAGAAAAAGGCCGACGAGGTCATTGAATCCATTGAAAGTTTTCAAATGACCGAGGAACAGAAGATCCGCATTCGCTTCGTCCGCAAGCATCTGGAATTTGTGGAGCAGCTTATTGCCGGACTGGATAAAGTCATTGACGGCATGGTGCAACCTCTCGAAAATGCCCTTGCCCTGTTGTGTACCATTCCTGGAGTGGATCGCAGCTCTGCCATCACAATCCTCTCCGAGATCGGTACTAATATGTCGCAGTTCTCATCCTCAAAACGCTTGTGCTGCTGGGCGGGACTAACGCCCGGCAACAATCAATCTGCCGGTAAAAAGAAATCGGTTCGCATTACTAGGGCCGGTGTTTATCTCAAACCTGCTCTGGTGCAAGCGGCTCATGCCACTGTAAAATCGAATGCTTCATCTTACTACCGTATCAAATATGAGCGAATTGCCAAGCGCCGGGGGGGTAAGAAACGAGCCATTATCGCCATTGCCAGAATGATCCTCACAGCCGCTTACCACATGCTCCAAACCGGTGAGGTCTTCAATCCCTGTGACCTGTATCAAATTGATATGCCGGTAGAGCTTCGCAATAAGCAAAAGGAGAAAGCTTTGAGGCAAGCTGCAAAACTTTTGGTTGCTCATGGTGTCGTTAGTCCCGAAAATATTATGCTGCCTGCTTAACTATTCTGCACGCCGTTTTCGTTAGGCTTGTTTGCTGTACCTTTTTTGGGTTCAAGGGTCTTTCCCTGTTGACGAGTACGTTTTCACGCTATTCACCTCACCCATCATCACTTAAACAGTTCCCCATATGTCCATTCTTCACCGGTGAATTCCAGCGTGTATTTAGCCGAGACCGCCTGAGCATTCTTTTCTTGCAGCAAGTATTCGGCGTAATCCTGCCCATCCTTAAACCCCTGTCCAGGTACTGTCGCAAGACAGATAGGTGAAATAAATATCACCCAGCGGCTCATTAACAATAAACTCAATGTTCCATATACCGGTTACCTTTAATTTTTCACCAGGATTCTGCAGCAGCATTCTGTCGCGCATCTGGGAGAAAGTATAATACTTATTATCCGGTTTTTTCAGTTCCTGCCAAACGGCTTTGGCATTATCCGATTGATACTGATCTTCTGCCAAGCCGTCACCTTCACGGAAATAATAGCCGTTAATCTTGGCCTTCCAAGTATCTTTGCCATCCGAGGAGCGTCCTTTTTCCAGACTTGTGATTTCGTAAAGAACACTTCCATGGTAACTGAAACCAAACTGAACATCGTAATTGCCGTCTTTGTGTTCGAGCAATCCGTACGTTTTATGGGTATAGCGCAAATCTCCAAAGTATTTTTTCATATACCTGTCAAAGTCCGCTTCGGTCAGAGAACCGTCCGCCCATTCTCCCTCATCGCTATTGGCAATCATAAAGTGCGAGAAGAGTTCTTCATCCGCTATCCCATTCACTGAAAATTCAGGGAGAAGGCGAAGTTCCATATTGTTCTCGGAGAAATAGTCATGAAAGAACAGCAGGGTATCCTGGTTGATATCCGTCTTCCCATCGCGGATCTGATCCCGATAAAAGCCCCCTTGATAATCATAGAACCAATGATTAAACGATAACTTAGCCTCTTCGGACGGCTGAAGGTTCCAGTTCACAGGCTGAGCAGTTTCATTCTTTACTTTTATGCCGCCCCACTTGTCGGCTTCATTTTTGATAAAGATAATATCTTCCGGCACGTTCAGAACATCCATAAAGGCCGTATCCCAGATAACATCGACCAGCGGTTTGCCTTCCCACGTGATATAGCCAAATTTCCCATCCTTCTCGACCTTGATAAAAGGCTCGACTTCTTCATAGTAGGTCATATGGATAAAATCATACTGCGGCTGGATGAAGAGTTTTCCATCCTGATTGATCGCTCCCCACAAGCCGCCTGTTTTGACCCGCACCGGACCGTTGACTTTGTATTCATCCGGCATGTTGGGGTTTAATATTTCCTCATAACGATGCTCCAGGACCAGCTTGCCGTTTTGGTCATATAGACCCCATTTGCCGCCTTTTTGCGCAAAGATATATTTTAAAATAAGGTCATAGTTTTCAAAGCCGGAAAGGATTACTTTGTCCTGCTTATCCAGCAAATCTTTTTGGCCGCTCTTATGACTGCGGACAAAGTATTCAATGGTTTTATCTCCTCCTTCACCCAGCCGGTATGTTGCGCTGAGTTTCGTTTTGAGAACCCCCATTTTTTCAATAGCGCTTAAGGATTCTTGAACCTTATGCTGGCCATCGTAATTCTTCAGATTAACATAGGTAATCAGCCTCTCTCTGTCAAACAGGCACAGGTAAGGCGGCCCATTCCAATCACCGGTTTTATAGTTCCTGGTGCCGTAGATAATAAAATCTACCTCGCTGCCTACGGCTCCCAAGAGCCGTTCCTTATGGCCGGTTAGTACCTTAATCGGAGCGGCATCGATAAATTCGTTCGTTATGAGCACCGAAAAATCCGCACCTTCATTGACATAAAATGAATAGTCGTCGCCGATTATGTCATATACCTGCCGCGCGCGTTCATTAAACAGCTTTTGTTCGGCACTGTAAAACTCACTGACATTTTTTATCTCCGTAACCTTAAGCAGATAAGCTGAAAAAGATTCCATACTGTCAGCCGCTTTCTGCACGTTATCGTCCGTAAAATATTCCATGCCGGGAAGCTTACTTGTATTTTCTCTATTATAATAAGAAACGGCAAAGACACCGTATTCATCTTGCAGATGGAATGTTATTTCTCCGGCATTGGGAATCAGGCTAAATATCACTGCCGTATTTTTATGCCAAGCAGTTTCGATATCTTCTTGGAAACGGTAATTGGTTCTGCTGTCTACCCGGTAAAAAACTTTAATCCCATAAGGTTCTCGATCGGTTT
>CAYZDF010000088.1:0-9231 GCA_964477085.1 uncultured Gracilibacteraceae bacterium
GTGTCAGAAGAATCATGGCTTTAACCATTATTTAATGTTGGGAAAGTTGAGTTATTAATTACATAATTTTGTAACGGTCTATAGCTTTTCTATTGGTTTTTCATTCAGATAGATGGATTCCTCGTTAGCGGGGATATAATAATAGCCATCTTTTAATTTACGATCGATTCTGTTGAGGAGTTCCGTTAGGTTTTCACACTTGAGGTTTAGGATCTTACAGAGATTATCCAACAAGGATTGAGGGAAGGGGTTTAAGAGGACGATATTAACATTTTGGAAAAGGGATTTTGCTTGAGGTGTTATCTTCTTAAATACAGACCAGATTTCAATCGGGTGATCTTCTACATCCTTGCTGGATGCAATGTAATGCAGTCTGCTCAGTTGTTCCACAAATTCCGGCAAGGACCAGAATTTCGAAGGAAAATCAACAAAGATTCTTACCTTGTTCGTCAAGTTCTTTTCATTCTGAATAGCCCAAGTAGCCAAACACTCTAAGAAGGTAATGATGCGAGGCGCATAATCACACGCACAGTAGTAAATGCCAGGTTTGTTGGGTTCTGTAACCCAGGAAATATTGGTATCGTAAGGGTTGATTGTAATAATGGGGTTTTTAGTGGGGTTATACCAAATGCGTTTTTCGGAATCGGTAAGGACGATATTGATGGAGTCATCCTCAACATATTCTTTCTCTTGGAGTATGGACCAGATCAGGCGAGTTTTTCCAGATCCAGCTTCGCCTATAATGAGATGACTTCCGGGAAGAAACCTTTCAAAGGGTTTGACAATCTGCTCCATTGGCATTACTTCCTTTCTGATTTTAGTTAGTTAATCATTGACATCTCAGCTAGGAAAGACTTAACCATTTCGTAACACTATTTTTACTATATCTAATTCTACATGGACCTCATTTCCCCTTTAAGTTTTTGGCTTAGTCTCCAAAAACTTTTAACTTTATTCCTTATTTGCCGTAATTCGTGCTTATAGTTGCTCGTATTGCTGATATTTGTTATATTTATCTATATGTCTACAATCTGAAAGGCATGTCCATTATTTGAAAGGCAGGCGTTCCATCATGAAGATTTCTCGGAATGAAGTTGAACATGTAGCCCTTCTGGCCAGGTTAAAACTGTCTGAGGAGGAAATGAATCAATATACAGAACAGTTGAATTCGATCCTGGAATATGCAGCTATGCTGGAGCAAATTGATACCAATGATGTATCTCCTACTGCGCATGCAGTTCAGCTATACAATGTTCTCAGGGAGGATGAGGTCAAACCGTCAATGGCTCAGGAAAAGGTGTTCAAAAATGCACCTGAAGCCGAAGAGGGTTTCTTCAGGGTACCGAGGATTGTTTAATTTTTACCGGATGTGAAAGGAGTACATCTCATATGGGAATTGTCAATCAATCAATCGATGATTTACATAACATGCTTATCAGTAAAGAAATAAGCTGTACCGAGCTGACTAAAGAATTTCTCAAGCATATCCGTGCTTGCGAAGAGCACATCAAAGCATTCATTACTGTTACAGAAGAACAGGCCCTGATCAAGGCTGCCAGGATCGATAAGAAATTAGCAGACAAGGAGTCTCTTGGTATCCTGGAAGGACTGCCCATGGCGCTGAAAGATAATATGTGCACGGAAGGAATCGCTACAACGTGCGGTTCGCGAATCTTGGAAAATTTTAAGCCCCCTTACGATGCGACCGTCACTGAAAAGTTCAAAGAAGCAGGGACAATCCTTGTAGGTAAACTCAATATGGATGAATTCGCGATGGGTTCCTCCACAGAGAATTCCGGATTTTATCCGACATCAAACCCCTGGGATTATAAGCGTGTGCCAGGTGGATCTTCAGGTGGTTCGGCTGCTTCTGTCGCTGCCAGAGAAGTTCCGTTTTCACTGGGATCAGATACCGGCGGATCGATCCGTCAGCCAGCGGCTTTCTGTGGAGTAGTTGGTCTCAAACCTACCTATGGCGCAGTGTCCCGCTATGGGCTAGTAGCCTTTGCTTCATCCCTGGATCAGATCGGCCCTCTCACTAAGACCGTCAGGGACAATGCTTTGGTTCTTAATGCTATCGCCGGTCATGATCCTAAAGATTCCACCTCAGTTCCGTTTGTTAAACCAGATTATACCCAGTTTTTAGAAAATAATGTAAAAAGCCTTAAAATTGGTATGCCAAAAGAATTCTTTGCCCTTGGTCTGCAGCCTGAAGTTGAAAGTGTGATCCGCAAAGCGATTCAAACGCTTGAAGAGCTTGGGGCAGAGGTGGAGGAATGTTCCTTACCTCATATGGAATACGCCATGCCCACTTATTATATTATCGCTCCTGCGGAATGCAGCTCCAACCTTGCTCGTTACGATGGCGTACGCTATGGATACAGGGCGGAAGCCGATGATATGACCGATATGTTCAAAAACACCAGGGCAGAAGGTTTTGGACAAGAAGTTAAACGGAGAATCATGCTGGGAACCTATGCCTTGAGTTCCGGCTATTATGATGCATACTATCTCAAAGCGCAAAAAGTGAGAACGTTGATCAAACAGGACTTTGATAAAGTCTTCGCCAAGTATGATGTCCTGATTTCGCCGACCGCACCAACACCGGCTTATCAGATCGGAGAGATTTCTGATCCTCTCACAGCTTATATGGGCGATGTTTATACCATCCCGGTCAATCTTGCCGGATTGCCGGCTATATCTCTGCCCGCCGGCTATGTTAATGGTCTGCCGGTAGGTATGCAGCTGATCAGCCGTCATTTTGATGAGGGCATACTCTATCGAACAGCGTATACCTTTGAACAGAATACTGACTTTCACAAAGAAGTACCTGCTTTCGTAAGGGAGGTAGTCTAATGGTTTATAGTGATAAATACGAAATGGTCTGCGGAGTAGAAACCCATGTGGAGATGGCAACCAAAACCAAAATCTTCTGCGGTTGCAGCACCGAATTCGGAGGAGAACAGAACACCCATGTCTGCCCGGTTTGCCTGGGACTGCCGGGAGTATTGCCGGTGCTCAATAAAGAAGTAGTTAATCTGGCCATTAAAGCAGGGTTAGCTTTAAATTGTGATATAGCCGAATTCTCCAAGTTTGACCGTAAGAACTATTACTATCCTGATCTGCCCAAGAACTATCAGACATCCCAGTATGATCTGCCTATCTGTAAAAATGGCTGGCTGGAGATTCAGGTGGGTGATGAGGTTAAGAAGATCGGCATAACCCGGGCCCATATGGAAGAAGATGCCGGTAAGCTCGTCCATAGTGGGGAGACCATTACGACCTCGACAGGCTCTGGTGTTGATTATAACCGGACGGGAGTTCCTCTTTTGGAGATCGTCTCAGAGCCGGACATGAGGTCAATTGATGAAGTACTGGCCTACCTGGATGAACTCGTTCAAATTATGGAATACGCCGGTATCTCCGATGTTAAAATGGAACAAGGGTCTGTTCGCTTTGATATCAACGTTTCACTCCGCCTCAAGGGAAGCAGTGAGTTTGGAACCCGAACCGAGACGAAAAACCTTAACTCTTTCAATTCCGTACGGCGTTGTTTGGAGTATGAATTGGAGCGTCAGGCAGAACTTTTGGATGAAGGAGAAAAGATTATTCAAGAAACCAGAACGTGGGATGAAGGTAAAGGCATTACTTTATCGCTCCGTTCCAAAGAAGAAGCCCATGATTATCGCTATTTTCCGGAACCGGATCTTCTACCCCTGGTCATCGACCGGGAATGGGTCGAACGAATTAGAACCACTCTCACCGAATTGCCAAGAGCCAAACGGGAAAGACTGCAGTCACTGGGATTGTCGGAATATGATGCTAGGGTAATCACCGCTAACAAAGCCATGGCTGATTACTTTGATCAAGCTCTGGCCAAGTTTAATGATGCCAAGACCCTGGCCAATTGGGTGATGGGAGATCTGAGTGCCTTGCTGAGAGCTAATGCGTGCTCGTTTGGACAATCTCCCGTTTCTTCAGATCAGCTTGCATCTTTATTAGCCTTGATCAAAAAAGGGGATATCAGCGGTAAGATAGGTAAGACGGTGCTTGAAGAAATCTATCATACCGGAAAGGACCCTGAAGTTATCATCAAGGAAAAAGGGCTCGTCCAGATCAGTGATGAGGGAGCGTTGGTTAAGATCATTGATGAAGTGATAGCCAATAATCCTAAATCGGTAAGTGATTATCAGTCAGGCAAAGAAAGTGCCATCGGTTTCTTGGTCGGACAAGTGATGAAAGCAACCAAAGGACAGGCCAATCCCGGCTTGGTCAATAAATTACTGAAAGAAAGATTGTCTTAAAGGCAATCTTTCTTTCTATAAGAGCAATTTGGGGTGTTTGGCATCAAATAATACTGAATACTGTTGCCGTTTATAATATAGTAAGCTCTGTTTTATGATAAAATAATTACATCATATAGGAACATATTTTTGGTTTATAATCATTAGAGGTGAAAAAATGGGAAGATTAGCTGAAAAGGGACTGATAATCGTTGACACGACACTGAGGGACGGTGAACAAACAGCGGGCGTTGTTTTTTCTAATCAGGAGAAAATAAGAATAGCCCGGATGCTTGATGCTATGGGTGTCCATCAGATCGAGGCTGGAATTCCAGTCATGGGAGGGAATGAACAGGAAGCTATTAAGGACATCTGTAAGCTTGGGCTTAAAGCGAGTATTATGGGTTGGAATCGTCCGGTGATAAAAGATATAGAAGCATCGCTCTACTGTGGGTGTGATTCGGTAGCCATTTCTATTTCCACATCAGATATCCATATTAAGCATAAGCTCAATACCACCCGCGGTGCCGTTTTAGATATGATGGTTAAAGCCACCGAGTTTGCCAGACAGCATGTCGATTATATTTCAGTTAATGCTGAAGATGCTTCGCGAACCGACATGAACTACCTGGTAGAATTTGCGACTGAAGCAAGGAAAGCCGGTGCAGACCGTGTTCGCTACTGTGATACCATCGGAATTCTGGATCCGTTCACCACGTATGAAAGAGTTAAAACGTTAATTGAACGTGCAGGTGTTGATGTGGAGATGCACACGCATAACGACTTCGGGATGGCTACGGCCAATGCTTTGGCAGGTGTCAAAGCGGGGGCCAGGTTTATCGGTGTAACAGTTAATGGCTTAGGAGAAAGAGCCGGTAATGCAGCGCTGGAAGAAGTCGTCATGGCTCTCAAACATATTGAGGGAGTAGATCTCGGCTTTAAGACAGGCCGTTTTGTTGAAGTTTCTGAGTATGTCTCCAGGGCATCCGGCAGACTGCTTCCAGCCTGGAAAGCTATCGTGGGCAGCAATATGTTCGCGCATGAATCCGGAATCCATACGGATGGAGCACTTAAGAATCCCAATACCTATGAAGTATTTTGCCCTGAAGAAGTAGGGCTGGAACGCCAGATCGTGATCGGTAAACATTCCGGAAGAGCATCAATCAAGTCCAAGTTTAGAGAATACGGAAAAGAACTGACAAATGAACAGGCAGATCTGATCCTGACACAAGTACGGGCCTTGGCAGTCGATATGAAAAGATCACTTTTTGATAAAGAACTGACGTATATTTATACGGATTTGTTTGAAAATGAGAATGAAGAAGTTTAAAAGCAATAAATAATATACATTCTAGTGGTTAAAGATTGGATGACCTTAAAACGAAAGGAGACAATGAATGACTAAGAAAGTTACCCTTATCCCCGGAGACGGTATCGGTCCGGAAATTATTTCAGCAACTGTCGATATCATTGAGGCCTCAGCTGCAAATATTGAATGGGAAAAACACGAAGCAGGACTAGTGGCTATTGAAAAATATGGAGAACCCCTGCCAGAGTGCCTCATTGAATCTCTCCGCAGGAATAAGGTCGGATTGAAAGGGCCTGTCACTACCCCGGTAGGAAAAGGGTTTCGTAGTGTTAATGTCGGAATGCGTAAAGCCCTTGATCTTTATGCCAATGTCCGCCCCCTCAAGAACTTCAAGCATATCCAATCTCGCTATACAGGCATTGATATGGTGATTATCCGGGAGAATACCGAAGACCTTTATTCAGGTGTGGAACATATGGTGGGGAAAGACGCCGCGGAATCCATTAAGATTATCACCCGCGAGGCATCAGAGCGTATCTGCCACTATGGTTTTGAGCTAGCTTGCCGAGAGGGGAGAAAGAAGGTCACCGTAGGACATAAAGCTAACATCCTCAAACTTAGTGATGGCTTATTCCTGGAATGTGCACGCCAAGTAGCTCAGGAGTACCCGGATATCCAGTTCGAGGATCGGATCGTTGATGCCCTCTGTATGAATCTGGTTCAATTCCCTGAAAGATTTGATGTCATTATTCTTCCTAATCTTTATGGAGACATCCTTTCTGACCTTGGAGCGGGTCTGGTGGGAGGGTTGGGTGTTGCCCCCGGGGCGAATATCGGAGTAGATGGTGCCTTGTTTGAAGCCATTCATGGCAGTGCTCCGGATATTGCGGGGCAGAATAAAGCGAACCCGCTGGCCATGCTGCTGTCAGGCGTTGAGATGCTGAAATATCTTGGATTCAATCAGGAAGCTGAACGAATTATGAATGCGGTTGATATTATCCTTGCCCAAAAAGATAAGGTTACACCCGACCTTGGTGGAACAGCCGGAACCAAAGAGATGGCTCGGGCTATTATTGAAGCTATGGAATAGATTGATGCAATAGATGAATTTTGATACCCTGCAGGATAAAAGATGCAGGGTATTTTCCTTAACTTAAAAATATCTAATTTTTTTGCTATACTAGTCATGTGTAATTTATCAAATGATTAAACTGAGGGGAAAACGGAGATAGAATAAATGGAAGACAATAAAGCAATACGTCGAACCATTAGTTCGGCCTTGTCTAACCCAAAATGGAACTTTTGGCAAGCACTATACCTGATTCTTATCGTATATCTGGTCGAGTTCTTTTTAGGATGGCTGGAACTACCGAATAGTCTTGGGAGCCTTAAAGGCTTTATTAACTATCTGATCATCGGATTTGGTGAAGCTCTGATCTTTTTTCTGGCATTGATCGTCTTTTTTAAGATCCTGCGCAGACCTTTGACGGATCTGGGTCTAACCCACTTTGGACTTAGGATATTTGTATATGGTTTGTTTGGCGGAATATTTTTGTTTGTCTCCGTCGGAATTTTGGGTAATCTTCTGGTTGAATATCTTGGAATCCCTGACCCCCAGAGTTTCGCTCTCGTTGTTTCAGGCTCCAATTCCATTTGGCAGTTTATACTGCTGCTAATTCTGGGTGGAGTCATTGTCCCTTTGAAAGAGGAATTAGTCTTTCGTGGACTTATTTACCCTCCTCTGAGGAAAGGTTTTGGTAAGGGAAGAGGGATCATGCTGACTGCTTTGTTCTTTGGTATAATGCATTTTGATATTATTCGTTTTTTACCCCTGTTTCTGGGTGGAGCCGTACTTGCCTGGTTATATGAAAAGACTCAAAGCCTCTGGCCCTCCATCGTCGCCCATGGTATTTGGAATACGCTTATGACGATCTTAATGTGGTGTCAGAAAGGATAAGTTTTATGCCCAATGATTATACTAGTTACCCAGAAGTAGAAATCATTCGCTTAGCATCAGATGGCACTGGAGTAGGTTTTATTGAAGGGAAAGCCACCTTCGTGACAGGGATGCTTCCGGGTGAAAAAGGGAAGGTTCGAATCACTGAGGATAAAAAGAAGTACCAACGGGCCGTGGCCATGGAGATCAGGGAAATCTCACCGGAAAGGAACGCACCGCCCTGTTCAATTTATAACCACTGTGGCGGTTGTGAACTCCAACATATGAATTACAGCTATTCTCTGGAGTGGAAACGCCGGTGGGTAGAAGATGCTTTGAGCCGAATCGGGGGAATAAAAGATATTGTCGTAGAACCAGTGATCGGGATGGAAGCTCCTTGGCGTTATCGGAATAAAGCTGTGTTACATAGGGATGAAGAAGGGCGGATAGGTTATTATAAGCATAAAACTAAACAAGTCGTGGAGTTCGATGATTGTTTATTGCTTAGTCGGGATATAAATACGAGAATCAGAAAGTTTCAGGATATTCTGGGAAAAAGCTGCCCCGGAATCAGCACCGTTACTTTTAGAGAGAGCAATAGAGGTAAAGGGTTAGTACTTTTGGATGGCAATACCAAGGCCCACAAAGAATTGGAGCCGTTAGTGAAAGAACTCAAAAAAGAAGAGAGCTTCTCGCCTCAGGTCTGCTCCATTGCTATTCCACAGGGAAACAATGATTTTGAAGGCAGTGGTGCTCAGTATCTGAATGAGTACATGACCGACCTGCGCTTCAGAGTATCTCCCAGAGCTTTTCTGCAAGTCAATCCTAGCCAGACGAATAGAATGTACGGAATGGTGCTGGAATGGGCAGAACTATCAGGTAGCGAAGAGGTCTGGGATCTCTACTGCGGTATCGGTACCATAACCTTATTTCTGGCCAGGAAAGCTAAATCAGTAATCGGTGTGGAAGAGAACCCCTATGCCATAGAAGATGCCATACAGAATGCCCAGGGCAACGGATTTGACAATGTCAGGTTTATTCAAGGGAAAGTGGAGGATAAGATTAAAGACTTGTCCCGTCAGCCGGACATTGTTGTCACCGATCCGCCCCGTGCAGGGATGGAGCCCCTGGTCGTGGAACGATTACTGGAAATAAAACCTGAAAAGATCATCTATGTCTCCTGTAATCCGGCTACCTTGGCGAGAGATCTTAAAGCCTTGGGCTGTACAAGCAGCGGATGCAGTAGAGTGTATGAGGTCAGGAAGGTACAACCCATTGATATGTTTCCGTGGACGGGGCATGTCGAGTGCGTAGTAGGAATACAAAAGGTGGAATCTATGAAATAGCTGTATTTACAATGGTTACAGACGATTTTCAATTTACTAGAGATAGTGAAGATTTCCGAAATAAAGTGCCAGTTGGAGAGCTAGAAATTTGCATCGCTTTGCGGATTGCTTAAAAGTGGATATAAGAAAAAAAGCAGTACTGTAATAATATGACATGCTATGCTCTTTACAAGATGTTTGCAAAAAGTAGAATTCGAGGTTTAAAATAGAAGTTTAGAAAGTGAAAAGCCCTAGATTTATGAGTTTAGAATCTAGGGCTTTTTAGTCTAGATAAAACTTATTTTGCTACCAGTGATCTTGTTATACAACTAGAAGAAAGTAAAAATTTTATTGTTGGATGAAATTCTTAACCAATAT
>CAYZDF010000089.1:0-9057 GCA_964477085.1 uncultured Gracilibacteraceae bacterium
AAAAAATCAGGTAAAAAATCAGGTAAAAAATCAAGTAAAAAATCAAGTACAAAATAACATTTCTCACCAGGTCACAGTAAAGCATCACACATTGACTGGCAGTGACATCGTAATGAGTTAAGGCGGATTGTCTTATGGCGATCTCCAACATCTTTTCCCGATCATCCAGATAAGCTAATACCACCGGAATAGTCCGCATGAGTGACCCGTTTCCCCCGCTGCGGCCTCCACTTTGGCGGTGAGCAAAGTCAGCAATATCTAACCACTCTTCTTCACGACTAGCTCCCCGTTTGATAGCTTCTGTCAGAACAAGCCGACAGATATTACCGATATCCTTAGGACTTGTCTTAGCCCATTGTACAAAAAAATGTGCAATATGCTCGATCGGATTTACTTGGTCCACCAAAATCCCTTTGGCAACTGCAATGGTCATATCGGTGTCATCGGTAACCTCGCCGGGGGCTAATTGCCAGTATCCGCCCCCTGTCATTTCACGATGAACGCCATATTTTATCGCTATCTCTTCCCTCTTCATAAACTCCAAAGTACTCCCCAAAGCGTCTCCCACTCCAACCCCAAGCAGAGATCCTTTAATACTGGATAACTTATTACTCACGCTCCCACCACTTCCTATTTCCGATTATAATCTCTATTCCCTTTTTCATTTTTAAACTATTACCTAATGAAACTTGGCAAAAGAGGATTTTATCATTAAACTAGAATTAAGATTTTTTCTTTTAGGAGGTCTCTATGCTCAAGTCCAAGATCTTCAGTTCTGCTAATCCCAATAGCCTGGAAAAGGAAATTAACCTCTGGCTGGAAACGACAAGCTGGATCAATGTCAAACAGATTACGCAGAGCTCCAGCCCGGATAAAACCATCATCTCGATCTGGTACGAAGATCCCGATGTTCCAATTTTGCAGAAATAATCTCTAGACCAGGAAAGAATAACACTCCGGAATATCCTAACTAATAACAGATCCATTTATTAAAATAGCACTAAATTATCCTAAAATCCAGAAAAACCCTATCATCTGATAGGGTTTTTTTTAATTCTCTCTGCATTTTGTTGGAATAAAGCATCATCATACATAATAGAGCAGTTTTGTTCCGGGTAAGTATTGCTCCAAATAGGATTGGAAAGTGGATTTGAAATCCCGCATGATTTCAGGAGTATAAATATACTTTCCATAGCCGAACTGTCCGTATTTAAATTTCCGGTCCGTTTCCTCCATATTGAGTTCTGTTCCTGGGAAGACTTCCAAGATATTTGCCTTGGCTCGACTGGTATAACGGTGACTAATCAGTTCAAAACTAATCCTACCTTTTTCTTCAGGCGAATAGTCTTGAAAGGTATGAGCAAGATCTCTGAACAATTGCTCATACTCTTCTTGCCACCCGGGATAATAAACAATGGGAGCGACGAGAAAACCTAGTTCATAACCTGCTCCAAATACCTTTTGAGCTGCAGCGATCCTTTCCTGAACGGGAGGTGTTCCATGCTCGTGCTGTTGAATAATCCTTTGACTGTTGATACTGAAGCGGATAGTTGTATGATCATGATGATCAATATCCAATAGGCTGTCGATCTCCGTAAATTTGGTGACAAAGCGGAAACGGCCATATTCCTCCTGAGCAAAGAATTCAATGGTTTTTTTCAAAGACCCGGTATATCGTTCCACGGGTATGGGATCTGATACCGCAGACCCTTCGAAAAGAGTTTTCTCCGGAGCTTTAGTCCTGATTAACTCTCTTGTCACATCCAAAATCTCATCAACATTGACATAGATACGGATATAGGGCTTTTTTCCCAAGTTGGTAGCCAGATAACAGTATTCACACATGCCGGAACAACCCGTGACCAGCGGGAGTTGATAATGAGCCGATGGTTTACAGGTTTGAAATTCTTTTTCTCTGCGTACGCCAATGACGATGGTTTTCTTGCCTTCACGGTAAGATTCTCTGGGTGTCTTGCCCGGAATACCGGTTACCCTGTTATGGGAAGCAATTTTAAGTGTCTCTACACCCAGCTTACGGAAAGTTGAAACCAATTCTCTTCCCAGTGGATAATCCAAAGCTTTTTCTTCATAAAAAACGTGGCGAGGGACAAAAGGCTGCATAACTAGACTCCACCTATAACGTTAGAATTTAATATTATTCTGTTCAAAATATTGAATTATAGTCTGTTTTTCATCCTCTTCAGCGTGATTGGTAGACAGGATCTCCCCTTTATTGATGCCACTCCATTTAATATAAAGCGTTTGCTCAAATTTTTTATCAATTATCGGATCATCATAGCGTAAAACAATCACGATAAAATGAGGATCGACGGTTTCTTCCTTTGTTAGTTTTTTCAGTCGTTCCAGTCCAATGAGCAAAGTCGCCGAAGCATTTTTGGGGATATCGTTGACCAAAGCGTACTCATCTTCTGCGATCGGTTTCTCTTTTAAATTAGCATTAAAAACCAGTGATTTACTCCAAAGCCCTACTGCCGGATGCTCTCCGACATTGGTAAATTTGATCTCAAACTCCGGAGATTGATTCACCACAACCTGCGGTGACTCTTTGAAAGTAAAGTAAGGTCTGTTTGCTTCCCTCTCTTCACGCCAGGCCGATATGGTGATATACACCGTAATAAGGGCTGTAATGGCTAAAACTGCTGTAGCAACCGTTGCGATTAAACTCGAGTAGTTTGCTAAGCTCTTTTTCTTTGCAGACATGTCCACACTCCCTAAACTTAACTTAACAGAATCATTATTTGCAGGAAACTTTTATTCTAAACGAGAAGTATCTGGTAAATAGATTGATAAAATATATTAGTTAGGCGGGATGCTTATGAATTTCAATTCACTCCAATATCCTTATATGTCGAAAAGAACAACAGTTATGGCTCGTAAGGGTGTTGTTGCTTCTTCCCAATACTTAGCTTCCCAGGCCGGGTTGGAAATACTCAAAAAAGGCGGAAATGCTATTGATGCTGCCGTGGCTTGTGCCGCCTGTCTTACTGTCACTGAACCGACATCCAACGGTCTGGGGGGGGATGCTTTTGCCTTAATTTGGTATCAGAATAAGCTCTATGGCCTTAATTCCAGTGGCGCTGCACCGTATTCTCTTCACCGCGAGGCCTTATCCTCCATGGGCTTAACCCAAATTCCGCTTTACGGTCTGATTCCGGTCACGGTTCCTGGGGCTCCGGCCGCCTGGGCAGAGGTTATCCATCGCTTTGGCAAGCTCTCTCTGCCCGAGGTTCTCCAGCCGGCGATCCAGTATGCGGATGAAGGCTATCCGGTCTCACCGGTGGTGAGTGAGAACTGGAACTACTACCTTAAAATCTTTGAAAAAGAAGCAAAGGGAACTGTCTTCGACGCCTGGTTCCAAATGTTTGCCCCTCATGACAGAGCTCCTCTTCCCGGAGAAATTTGGCGTTCCCCTGATTTAGCCAGGACACTGAAGATAATCGCTGAATCCAAAGCTCAGAGTTTTTACCAGGGAGATCTTGCCGAAAAGATCAGTACATTTTCTAAGAATAATGGTGGCTTCTTAGCTATAGATGACCTCAGTCGATACAGACCGGAATGGGTGGAACCCCTTAAGATAGACTATGATGGTTATTCGATCTGGGAATTGCCTCCTAATGGTCATGGAATCGTTGTTTTAATGGCTTTAAATATTCTTAAAAACCTCCATCATATCGATTTAGATTCATTGGATGAAAAAGAACGGGAGCATATAGCGGTTGAAGCTATCAAACTGGCTTTTAAGGAAGGTTTTACCCATATAGGAGATCCCCGCTACTCCTCTATTCCCGTTGCTCAACTATTATCAGATGACCATGCCAGAATGCTGGGCCGGAAAATCAGCAACAGGGTTTATCAGCAGCAAATTAAACCTTCCAATAAAGGTGGAACAGTCTATCTGGCGACTGCTGATGAGGAAGGCAATATGGTATCCTTTATTCAAAGCAATTACACCGGGTTTGGTTCCGGTGTTGTCGTGCCGGGAACCGGGATTGCCTTACACAACAGAGGTAACAGCTTTAATCTTACACATGGTCATCCTAACTGTCTTGAACCCGGAAAACGACCTTATCATACCATTATTCCCGGATTTATCACCAAAGATTCTCAGGCCATTGGTCCTTTTGGTGTGATGGGAGCCATGATGCAGCCACAGGGACATCTTCAGGTCATCCTTAATATGATTCACAGTAAGCTTAACCCTCAATCAGCATTAGATAAGCCTCGGTGGCAGTGGATTAAGGATAACACCATCCTTGTCGAAAAAGAATACAGTGTTAATAAAGTCAATTATTTACGGGCACTGGGACATGATGTGCAGGTGAGTGAACAAACCGCGACTTTTGGCCGCGGTCAGATTATCTGGAGGGATGAAAAAACGGGGGTCTATATCGCCGGGACTGAGCCAAGGGCTGACAGTGTCATTGCCTGCTACTAAAACTCAAATAATGAGAATAGATATCTAACAAATGGTAAAACTAGGAACTACATGGAAATCGCTCTCCGTATTGCACAATGCGATGGTTTCTATGGTATTTTTGAAAGGGGCAAAAGTAGAATGAAGATACTTTTTCTTCCATTTCTTCAAATGCCGACAGGACATCATACTGTAGCCGATGCGTTGATTCGTTCGATCGAACTAAGAATTAGCAATGTCCAATGTAGTAAAATCGATTTCTTTAGTTATGCCGATAAACTTTTGGAAAAGGCATTTCGTGTCACCTACCTGACATGGATTGATCATTCTCCTCAGACTTTTGTCTGGTTATATCGTAATTTTGTCTATCCATCCAAATCGACCAAACACTTTAACTGGTATGAGATTAAGTTTTTAGACAAGATGAACACGCTGCTACAAGACGAGAAGCCCGATCTGATCATCTGTACCCAAGCCTTTCCTTCCTTCTTGATCAGTCGTTTAAAGTATTCCGGAATCTCTACACCACCGGTCATCAACGTCTATACAGACTACTTTATCAACAGACTTTGGGGTATTGATGGCATTGATTATCATTTCGTCCCGGACTATAGCATCAAAACAGAATTGATATCCAAGCATAATCTCAGCCCCCAGCGTGTATTCGTAACAGGGATTCCCATTGATGAATGTTTTCTCCCCCGACCTTCTGCCAATCGTTCTTCTCCGTATCATATCCTGATCTCCGGAGGAAGCGGTGGTTTGGGAGATATTGAAAACCTTATTTCTAACCTCCCTGAAGATGGTAATTATTACTTCTCTGTCCTATGTGGCAAGAATAAAAAGCTATATAAAGATATTCTTGCCCTTGAATCCCCCAATATCAAACCCCTTTCCTATATCTCTTCCCGGAGTACCATGAATGCCCTTTACAATGAGGCCGATGCCCTTATCACCAAACCCGGAGGGGTAACCTTAAGTGAAGCTCTTTATAAAAGATTACCTATTTTCGTCCATTCATCCCTGCCGGGTCAGGAAGAGGTAAACAAAGAATACCTATTAGAAAGACAACTGATTTATACCTTAGATACCGACGATAGTCTGGTTAACCAATTAGATCTGTTCTTTACAAATAAAGCAGAACAAGAAGCATGGAATCATAGGGTGGATTCCTATCTATCACAACTGGAATGTCCTGCCTGGCAAAAGATCTTGGAATTACTTGTCAAGATTTCATTAAAACCCGGTCAATATCAGGAAATGCTGAAAATCGAACGAAGTACCAGCTAGGTTTAAGGAAGGAATCTTAACTATGGTTATGACAGCATTAGGTTACATTTCCCTGATCTTTTTGACTGTGCTTGTATCCTATCTTATTGTCCCGGAGATACTTCTTCACCATTTAGGAGTGGGTTCCTGGAAACGTCAATACTCACCCGGTGTTTGTATCACCTTTGACGATGGTCCAGATCCGCTTTATACTCCTAAGTTATTGGAAATCTTGAGAAAAGAAAAGATCCCAGCCTGTTTTTTTCTGGTGGGAGAACAAGTCGAGAAATATCCTGAACTGGCCAAGATGATTGCAGAAGAGGGTCATATTATCGGATCCCATGGCTATTACCATCAGCATGCCTGGTTAATGTCCCCACAGAAAACATGGGTACTATGGGATAAAAGTATTGATATTATCGAGAAAACAATTGGCAAAGAGCCGGACTACATCAGACCTCCCTATGGGAGCGTCAATCTCTCCTTAGTTCTCTGGAGTATTTCCAGGAATAAGAGAATTATCGGCTGGAATGCTGTTGGTAAGGATTGGCGAAATACGCAGTCTTCTACAGCGATCATCAATCGTATCTTAAAACATATCAAAGAAGGAAGCATCATCCTGCTTCATGACAGTGGCGGTGATCCGGGTGCCCCCCATATTACATTGTCTTGTGTGCAAGAGCTCTGTGCCAAAATCAAATACACCTGTAAATTGCCAATCGTACCTCTCCATTTCCCGGGATGGTCATTATCGCGAAGGATCAGCTTTAGGTTATGGGAAAAATGGGAACACCTCTATATGAAGATTAATCATATTCAAAGAATTGATGATGAAAATCTCTTTCGCCTATCCCGTACCTGTTACCGAGGGCCGGACCTTTACAGTGAGGACGGTAAACTACTGGCTTCTAAAGGGGATATCATAGGAGAGATTCATTTAGATAATATCCGATTTCAGACCACGGGCACCAGGATGCAAGGCGTAGGTATCCGAGCCTTAAAACAAGTTCGTCAATCTCTGCCGACACTCGCCAACTATATCTCCCATCATCCTGACTACAAAGACGTTCAGGTCTATATGGGTGTAACCCTTTTAAACCGAGGTGTTAAAGGACTTGGTTTCAACGTTCAGGAATATCCAAGCCACAAAGCAAATTTAATCGGTTTTTTACAAAGAATCGTGATGTTTGTTTACCATCCTTCCGGGGGGCAACGTGATACCATACGCCTGGGTCATAAACCCAAGATCGTATGGATCAGCAAAAAAAAGCTCCTGGAGAAATATAAAGAGTTCAAAAAAGTAATCAGCTAACTCATCTCTTGAATTAGCTGATTATTTTTGCTGTTATATCCTCAATCATTCTTTTTCGTCTGAATCCTAATCAATTCGTTCAACCTACTTAATAACTCTTTTTCATAATAATTGTAGCATTTATACTTTTATAGGATCTATGACTTCTTAGGAGTATATCTATGATACTTAATCAAAAAATGTTATAGTTAAATGAGTAAACTGACATTTAGGAGGTAAAGATTGTGCAAAAACAGGCAGTGGTTATCAATCTGAATGATAATGTGGCAACTGCAGTTGCTAACCTTTCTACTGGAAGTACCGTAAGCTTCTTTCTCGGTCAGGATGTGAAAACACTTACCCTCAATGACCCTATTCCGCTGGGACATAAATTTGCTCTTTGTGATATTGCTCCAGAAGAAGAGATCATTAAATATGGTGAAAGTATCGGCAGCTCCCTCTCCCCCATCACGAAAGGGTCTCACGTGCATGTTCATAATATGCAAAGCAACAGAGGCCGCGGAGATTGGAAATAAACAGACTACAGACCCAAAAAACAAGGAGGAATTAAGGAGATGAATTTCAAAGGATATTTGAGGCCGGACGGTAAAGTAGGAATAAGAAATTACCTTGCAGTGATCCCAACATCTGTTTGTGCTGCCACGGTAGCTTTCAATATAGCATCACAGGTCCCCCAGGCAGTCGCCCTGCCCAATCAGCATGGGTGCTGTCAGATAGGTGCAGACCACGAACAAACGGTCAATACGTTGATCGGACTCGGCAAGAACCCTAATGTCGGAGCTGTCCTTGTCGTGGGTTTGGGATGTGAAGGTGTTCCGATCGATCAGGTTGCCCGGGAAATTGCGACCACAGGTAAAGCGGTGCAATCGATTGTCATTCAGGATTTAGGGGGAACTTTAAAGACAACAGCTGAAGGGATTAAGATCGCCAGTCAGATGGCTAGAGACATATCGCTAATACAGCCTCAAGACTTCCCTGTCAGTGAACTTTGCTTAGCTATCGAATGCGGCGGCTCAGACTTCACTTCAGGCTTGGCCTCTAATCCGGCAGTAGGCGGCACTTCCGATCTGCTGGTTCAAGCCGGTGGAACTTCCATGCTCTCGGAAACCACCGAATTTATCGGGGCTGAACACGTCTTAGCCAGAAGAGCTAAATCACCCGAACTTAGTGAGAAGATTATCAAATTCGTACAAGACTGTGAGTTAAGAGCAAAACTGATGAATGTGGATATCCGCGGTGGTCAGCCAACACCTGGCAATATTCAGGGTGGGATCAGTTCTATTGAGGAAAAATCTTTAGGATGTATCTATAAGGCTGGCAACTCACCTATTCAGGGTGTTTTGGAATACGGAGAAGCTCCTCAGGAAAAGGGACTTTATATCATGGATACTCCCGGACAGGATATTGAGTCCATCACAGGAATGTTGGCAGGCGGAGCAAATATTGTCATATTTACAACAGGCCGTGGTACGCCGACGGGTTCCCCTATTGCTCCTGTTATTAAGATCACAGCCAATGCCGAAACGTATTCGAAGATGACCGATAACATTGATATCGATGCTTCAAATATTATTTTAGGAGAAAAATCAATTGATGAAGTTAGTCAAGATATCTTTCAAGAGATGATCGAAGTGGCCAATGGAAAGCTGACTAAAGCTGAAAGCTTGGGGCATCGTGAATTCGGCATCTATAAAATTGCCCCTACGTTTTAATCAGGAAAGATCATGCTCAATCCTATTTAACATTTCCCCCGTTATTCACTGTTTGTGGTCAAATTGTTTAAGTGTTAAATCACTCAATACATTTATTTCAATCAGAATAACCTCTACTACCCTGCTAAATTGATCTAGCAGGGTATTTTTTTTCTTGGTAGAATATCATGGTTAAAGGCTGTTATAAGTATGCTCTATGCCTAAAATATGTTCTATGCCCTAAGTATCTTCAACACTTAATAAACCACATTAGGAGAACACCTTAAAATAATTTACTCAACTTTCCCATCTTATTTTGAGACCCAACTCAAGGTGACGACTCTTGAATT
>CAYZDF010000090.1:0-8892 GCA_964477085.1 uncultured Gracilibacteraceae bacterium
AGCGGGTTCGATCCCCGTTTCCCGCTCTTGAGAATGAGAGAGTTAGGCGAGAGTCTGGCTCTTTTTTTTGGTGGGCGTGAAATATGGTTGAAATTTAACAATTAGGGAGTGGAAATTGAACGCTGTCCGGTGATGTTTATACTGTTATGCCATACCTTCGCCGATTTATGGTAAATAATCAACCACCCTGCTGTTTTATTCAAACCGGAATTACTATTTTTAGGCAGCCAATTTTTATCAAACTCTATCATGTCGGAAGACCAGAAAAAACTGCTCGAAGCACAATTGTGGGGGATTGCCAATCTTTTACGTGGCAAAATCAGTGCGGACGATTACCGTGACTATATCTTAGGTTTCATCTTCTATAAATACCTGTCGGAAAAGCAGGTGATTTACGCCAATGAGCTGCTTAAAGGGGAGAAAGTGACAGACTACACGAAGCTCTCGGACCAGGAACTGCTGGCTGCCATAAAAGAGGAATCCTTGTTATCGCTGGGCTATTTCCTGATGCCCCATGAGCTGTTTTCAGCCATTACGGCCAAGGGGAACAACCACCTGAAGGATGAGTCCAATTATATACTGGAGGATCTTCAGCAGGTGCTGAACCACATCGAGCAAAGTACCATGGGAACAGAGTCAGAGGATGATTTTAACAGCCTGTTCGATGATATCGATCTGAACTCCACCAAGCTGGGCAAAACCGTCAATGCCCGTAATGAGATTATTGTGCAGGTGCTGAACTATCTGAATAAAATAGATTTCAAGCTGGATGAGGTGGAGGCTGATGTGCTGGGTGATGCCTATGAATATCTTATAGCCCAGTTTGCAGCCGGAGCAGGAAAAACAGCCGGAGAATTCTATACTCCTCAGCAGGTTTCCAAGATTCTTGCAAAAGTGGTTACCACCGGAAAGACCAAACTAAGGTCAGCCTATGACCCCACCTGCGGATCAGGCTCCCTGTTGCTGCGGATATCCAAAGAGGCAGAAGTCAGTGAATTCTTCGGACAGGAACTCACCCGTACCACCTATAACCTTGCCCGGATGAATATGATCCTTCACGGGATACACTACAGGAGATTCAATATCCAGCATGACGATACTTTGGAAAACCCTCACCATCTGGACAAGCGCTTTGAGGCAGTAGTGGCCAACCCTCCCTTCTCCGCACACTGGAAGGGGGATGCGAACCCTCTCTATTCCACTGATGAGCGGTTCAGTCAATACGGAAGGCTGGCTCCCAAGACCAAAGCAGATTATGCCTTTATCCTGCACATGATCTACCAGCTGGCAGATAACGGGATAATGGCCTGCGTGGCACCTCATGGAGTGTTATTCAGAGGGGCTGCTGAAGGGGAGATCAGGAAATACCTGATTAAGGAGTTGAATTATCTGGATGCAGTGATAGGACTTCCGGCCAACCTGTTTTACGGCACTTCCATTCCCACCTGTATCCTGGTGTTCAAGAAATGCAGGGAGGTGGATGATAACATCGTTTTCATTGACGCCAGTGGTGACGGACACTATGAAAAGGTGGGCAACCAGAATGTCCTGCGAGATTCAGACGTTGAACTGATCGTGAACACCTACCGTAACCGGGAAACCATTGATAAGTATTCTTATGTAGCCTCTCTCAGTGAAATAGCTGAGAACGATTATAACCTGAACATTCCCCGGTATGTCGATACCTTCGAGGAAGAAGAACCCATCGATCTGGATCAGTTAGCCTCTGAGCTGAAATCTCTGGATAAGCAGATGGAAGCGGTTGATACTGAAATTGCCCGATTTTGTGCTGAATTGGGAATTTCAACGCCATTCTCAAAAAATCCGAACCATGATGGGAGTGATGAAATGATGGACTATGATTTAAATCGATAAGAATGAATAGATTCGTTGATGATAAATACCCTGATTCTGATTTAACCGGAAAAATCATTGGTGCGGCTATGGAAGTACACAATCATCTGGGGAACGGATTCCAGGAAGTGGTGTATCAAAGGTCACTGGCCATCGAATTGGGCATGCGGAATATCGTATTCGAAAGGGAAAAAGTTATGGAGCTCAGCTATAAGGGTCACCATGTTGGCACACGCAGGGCTGATTTTCTGGTGGAAGACCAAATCATGGTTGAGATCAAAGCATTGAAGGAATTGGAAGACGTTCACCTGGCTCAGGCTATCAATTACCTGGAGGCATATGGTCTGGAAACAGGTCTTCTGATCAATTTTGGTAATACCCGCCTGCAATTTAAGCGTGTAATGAAGCCAAAACAACAAAAGATGAACTATGATGGAAATGATTGAAAAACAACGAACTCTGAACTATGATAGAAATGATTGAATGATGACTATGATTATTGGAAAGATCATCCCATCATAGTCCATCAAAATATCATCTCTATCATAGTTCGGAATTTTTGACGAAAAGCGATGAAGACAACGAAGAACATACCGGCATTGAGGTTCCCTGAGTTTGAGGGGGAGTGGAATCAAATTGCATTAGGGAAAATCACAGATTTAATTACAAAAGGAACTACTCCAAAATTCTTCAGTGATTCGGGAATAAATTTTATACGGATAGAATCTTTGGATGGGATAAAAATTATTGTGCAAAAATGTCTCTATATTAGTAATCATGCTCATAACAAAGAACTTGCTAGATCAATTTTAAAGGAAGGCGACTTGCTATTTGCTATTGCAGGTGCAACAATTGGTAAAGTCGCAATTGTAACAAAGGATATTTTGCCAGCGAATACAAACCAAGCATTAGCGATAATTAGGATTAATAAAAGACATGATATTCATTTTGTCTTGTATGTCCTTTCGTCAAAAAGAATGAAAAATTATATTTTTCAAAGCTTGAGTGTTGGGGCGCAACCTAATCTAAATCTCAAACAGATAAGTGATTTTGACTTCTTAATACCCCAAAAACCCGAACAACAAAAAATCGCCTCCTTCCTTTCCTCCGTTGACCAGCGTATCCACCTTCTTTCCCAAAAGAAAGAAAAGCTGGAGCAATACAAGAAAGGATTAATGCAGCGTATCTTTAGCCAGCAGTTGCGGTTCAGGGATGAGAATGGGAAGTATTATCCGGAATGGGAAGTCCTTCGCTTTAACGAATGTTTTGAAAGAGTCACCAGAAAAAACAAAATAAACAACAATAATATTCTTACAATCTCAGCTCAAAATGGATTGATTAACCAATTAGATTTTTTCAACAACACGGTGGCATCCAAAGACCTTTCAAATTACTATTTATTGAAGAGAGGTGAATTTGCCTATAATAAAAGTTATTCCAAGGGGTATCCCTTAGGGGCAACGAAGAGGTTGACTATGTATGAGATGGGGGTAGTATCGGTTCTTTACATTTGCTTTAAATGTAAAAGTCACGTTAACTCTGAATTTATGGAACACTATTTTGAATCAGGAATTCATAATCGTTACCTATATAAGATAGCACAAGAGGGTGCCCGAAATCATGGATTACTTAATATGTCTGTGGAAGACTATTTCAATACAAGTGTCTATCTCCCGTCAATAAGCGAACAAAAAAAAATCGCCACCTTCCTCTCCTCTATCGACGATAAAATCAATCATATAAACAGCCAGATAGAGCTTACCCGGAAGTGGAAGCAAGGATTGTTGCAAAAAATGTTTGTCTGACCATGAACACCCAGCCTGAACAAATACTGGAAAACAGCCTGATCAACCAACTGGTTACCCTGGGGTATAAAAAGGTGGAGATCCATGATGAGGCCGATCTGCTGATCAATCTGAAGCGGCAGTTAGAGATCCACAATAAGGTGAGCCTGACCGACAAGGATTTCACACAGATCCTGAACTACATCAACAAGGGCAACATCTTTGAGAGGGCCAAAATCCTGCGTGACCGGGTGCCTTATATCAATGATAAGGGTGAAACCAGAACCATCGAGCTGATCAACCAGATCCACTGGTGCCAGAACCAGTTTCAGGTGACCCACCAGATCACCATGGAGGGGAAATACAAAAACCGGTATGACGTCACCCTGCTGATTAACGGTCTGCCGCTGGTGCAGATTGAGCTGAAACGAAGAGGCCTTGAGCTGAAAGAAGCCTTTAACCAGATCAACCGCTACGAGCGCCATTCCTTTGGTTCAGGTCAGGGCTTGTTTCAGTTTGTCCAGATCTTTGTCATCAGCAACGGGGTGAACACAAAATACTATGCCAACAGTCCTATAAAGGCCCGCTCCTTCAAACAAACCTTCTACTGGTCCGACGACCACAACCAGCTGATCACCCAGCTGTCGGCCTTCACAGACGTTTTTCTGGAGCCCTGCCATATCTCCAAGATGATTACCAAGTACATCGTACTGAATGAATCCAGGCGCATATTGATGGTACTGAGGCCCTATCAGTACTATGCGGTGGAAGCCATCATTGAAAGGGTAAAAACCACCCGGAAATACGGCTATATCTGGCATACTACAGGCTCAGGAAAAACCCTCACCTCCTTTAAAACCTCGCAGATCCTGACCTCGCTTCCCAAAGTGTACAAGGTGGTATTTGTAGTGGACCGCAAGGATCTGGACTACCAGACCACCAAAGAGTTCAACAGCTTTTCCAAGGGAAGCATAGACGGTACCAATAATACCGATACACTGGTCAGGCAATTGGCCGGAGAAAACAAACTGATTGTTACTACCATACAGAAGCTCAATACGGCCATCAGCAAGCTCCGGCATATACAAAAGCTGAAAGACCTGCGGGACAAGCGCATCATCTTCATTTTCGATGAATGTCACCGTACCCAGTTTGGCAAAACCCACGAAAGCATCAAAAAATTCTTCACCGGTTGCCAGATGTTCGGTTTTACCGGCACACCCATCTTTGAGGTAAATGCAGGATCAAATGAATACGGGAAACGCACAACAACCATGCTCTTTGGGGAGTGCCTCCACAAATACGTGATCACAGATGCCATCAGGGATGAAAATGTGCTGAAATTCTCCATCGAGTACATCAGCACCTTCCGGAAGAAAGACCACATCATCGACATCAACGTAGAGGCCATAGATGAGGCTGAGGTGATGGAAGCCCCTCAGAGGCTCAATAATATTGTGGAGTATATCATGGCCCACCACGACCGCAAAACCCACAGCAGGGAGTTTACGGCCATCCTCTGTGTGTCCGGAATACCGACGCTTATAGAGTATTACAACCTTTTCCATCAGAAGAAACAGGAAGGACAACATAACCTTAAGGTAGCCACCATATTTTCCTATACCCAGAACGAGGAAGACCGGGATGCACAGGGATTCTACGATTATGAAGAATTCTCGGAGGCAGCAGATCCGGAATACACGTATAACACACAGCACAGCCGTGATGCCCTTGAGGAGATGATAGGTCATTACAACCGGGAGTTCAGTACCAATTTCACCACAAAAGACAGTCAGTCGTTCTACAACTATTACAACGATATCGCCAAACGGGTAAAAAACAAACAGGTGGATGTGCTGCTGGTGGTGAATATGTTCCTGACCGGGTTTGATTCAGTCTACCTGAATACCCTTTACGTCGATAAGAACCTGAAATACCACGGACTGATTCAGGCATTCTCCCGTACCAACCGGATTCTCAATGAGCTCAAATCACAGGGGAATATCGTTTGCTTCCGGAACCTGAAAAATGCCACCGATGAGGCGATCACCCTCTTCTCGAATAAAGAAGCTATAGACATCGTGCTCAAAGGCCCGTATGAAGAATACGTCGATCAGTTCAATCAGGCTTTTATTCAGCTTTTAACCATTACTCCCACGGTGGACAGTGTGAATGACCTTCCAGGCGAAGAGGAACAATTTGCTTTTATCAAAGCCTTCAGGGAGCTTATGCGGGTGCTGAACGTACTGAAAACTTTTACTCAGTTCACCTTCAAGGACCTGTCGATGAGTGAGCAGTCGTTTGCCGACTATAAAAGCAAATACCTTGACCTGTACGACCGGGTAAAGCGTGACCACCAGAAAGAGAAAGTCTCGATACTGAACGACATAGATTTTGAGCTGGAACTGATCCACCGGGATGAAATTAACGTGACCTATATCCTGAAACTGTTAGCCAAACTGAAGGACAGTACCCCGGAGGAGAAGGAGAAGCAGCGCAAGTCGATAATAGATTTGATCGCCGGAGATGTACAGCTCAGAAGCAAGCGGGAACTGATTGAGAAGTTCATCCAGGAGAACCTGCCCCATATTGAAGATTCAGAAGATATTCCGGATGAATTCTTTTCGTTCTGGGACCACGAGCAACAAGCAGCCATCCGTCGGCTTGTAGAAGACGAAAACCTCGATGAAGCCAAAACCCAGAAGGTGATTGGCGACTACCTGTTCACCGAGCAAACTCCCCTCAGGGATGAGATCATAGGGGCCATGAAGGAACGTCCTTCCCTGAAAGAGCGCGGCAGAACCGCAGAACGCATCACTGCCCGGATACTGGAGTTTGTGGAGACGTTTGTTAGTGGGATGGTGGGGAGATGATAAAAATACATTTTGTCGGAAAGTTATTATTAAGGTTTCGGGCTTGACAGGAAATTGGATGGAATAGGTCAGCCTTTCGTATAAAGTATTATCCTGTATATTGTTGAAAATCTAGGAATTAATTTCCGACAAGTGTTTATGATGTGCCACAATTTTGCTAAATTTGCTGAACTACAAAATATGTGGTCTTACAAGACTTCAATTATTTTGTCTTAAATCCACGAAAGGAGACAGAGGTCTCCTTTCTTTGTTTATTGCTTCTACATAAGATTTTTATTAGGGAATCACATTAATTTGGTTGCCGGATTAATGCGTTATCTAAGTCCTTGTGTGTGTATTAGTCACCTTTTTGCTATTTTAACATTGTCCCCCAGGTAAATGAAAGAGTAAAATATCCTGTATTTTATAATAGTCAGAATTAATACTACAAGGTCAAGTCAAAATTTTTGTGCATAAAAAAACCCCCGGTAAACCGAGGGTTCGTTATTTTTCATAATAATCTTTAAAGATTTATTCGCTCTTGGGACAACCTGTGTAAACAATATTTGAAAGAGTACCTTTCAATGAATAGGGACCTTCATTTTCCACAGTCTCCGGATCGTCTACCAATAACACTCCATTAATAGCTATAACGGTAGCATCTGTCCAAATTATTGCCTGACCATCGTTGGCTGGTGGTGCACTGCAGTCACCCTTTACGGAAAATGCGAATGTTGCAGCTTCATCAGCCTTACAGCTAACGTAGCCAGTCCAGGTAAAGTTCGTCTGATTGGTAGGATTATTTACAACATACAGTTTACCGTCAGCACCTACATATTTCCCATTTACATCTAATTCGGAATTCAATACTTGCGGGAAAGTAAAGCTGATAGTAACGCTTTCTACCTCCTCACCATGGTTGTAAGTAAAGATAATATTTAAGTTGTCTGAAGTTTCGTAGTCAAATGAAGCTTCATCGCAATCAGTGCAATCAACAACGGTAACTGTTACAGCATCAGCCACACTAGAACAAAAGCCATAATCTGGAACATATTCTGCAGTAATTGAGTAGGTACCAGCAGCCAGCTCTGTACTGGAGAATGTGAGAGTATTATCAACTAATGCAGTAACTGCTTCGCTTTTCAATACGGTTGTTCCATCCATAATCTTCAAAGTACCGTTGGTTATTGTTCCATTGGCAGTTACTTTGGCCTTAATAACAACTTCATCTCCAACGCAAACATCTTCTGTTGGAGCTTCAATAATAGTAGTTATAGTTGAGAGTTCTTTTGCAGTATAATTAATGGGATATGAAGCTGTTCCACCTGCTTTTCCTTCAATTTTAACCCACCACCTATACTCAGTGCAAAATGCAGGGATTGCATAATCCTTTGAGGCTGTCGTTGAATTGGAAGCAATAAGATTCGCCGCTTCATTATATGTTGGGTTACTTGGCTCAGCTGCATTATAAGCTAAAGGGCCTACGATCTTGACTTTATCAAAATCAAACGTACCAACTGTAAGATATATTTTGTCAGCATCGTTCCATATTTTGATTTCACCAATTTTCGTAACGGGATTACCACCACCAAATACATCAACAATCACAGGCGTAATAGTAGCGACGCAACAGGGTGTCGATTTTAACATCAATCCTGTCTCAAAACTAACTACCTATTCCTTCTGACAGGAGACCATCACAGCTGCAGCAACAAACAGTACAGCGAACATAAAAAACAAACGATTCTTTTTCATAGTCCAAATTTTTAAATTGTTCGATAGATAATTGAATTGAAATTTTTAAATATTTTTTGAAAGGTTTGGTATTTCATCCGTAAAGGGGCTCATACCGATGTTTGTTTGTCCATTCTACATAGGCATTTGGGTTTGTGGTTCAGTCAGATGGTTAACAGTATCCGTCATTGCCCGCCTGGCAGGCAATACGGCAGATGTGAGCAAGGGGTTCAACCCGCCAAAATCAACAGAAATTCTGTTATTGCGCAGGACCGTATGGTTAATCATACGCCGTTTCTTTATAAGTTTGGAAGATTTCCGTCCGGGAGATTATCCTGTCCGGGAATACTTCAATTTCAATTATTAAATCCAACAGCTAATATAAACATATTTTTAAACTTTAGCACATGAATAGGCAAAAAAGTGATTTTCTATCTATCTGTTTGAAGGAGATTGCCATAGGCGTTGTGGAGTTTAATGATTTAGCATGTTAAAAATCCACTCTGCCACAAAATCAATTTTGGCAGGAATATACTCAGAAAGGCTGCAATTAAGCACCCTGTTCCGGGGTCCATATTTGCTTAAGGCCTCGGATGGTCAGAGGACAATTGCTGAGAGGTTTATGGTGGAGTAGTAGTTTTGAATATTGGGGCATTTGTTTCAAATAG
>CAYZDF010000091.1:0-8883 GCA_964477085.1 uncultured Gracilibacteraceae bacterium
GTTTCTCCATTTTTTAGTAAATTCCTTTGCCAAAATTTAGCTTATATTGTCGAAGCATTGTTTTCTTTGATCTCTGACTCGGCAACTATATTCACGCAAAATCATAATTTATTTCCATTGGTATAATGGAGAAAAAAAGGAGACTTATTTTTCAATAAGGTTCTCATTTTTTAGTTGGTTGATGTACTGAAGATATTTTTCATACTGTTCAGGATAACTATTCAGGTATTTAACCAATTTTTGTACCGCCTTAATCGTTCCTCCAGAAAGATAATGCTCCATAGCCTCTGCTTCAGCGGCGGTATCGCAATCGGCACAGATCAGCTTTAAGAACTCTTGTAACAAGCGATTTCTTTCTACGAGGAAGGACCCCAATGTATTGCCCTTATCTGTTAAAATAATCTCCCCATAGGGCTCATAGTTAATATATTGTTTTTCCCTTAATTTGAACAATGCTTTCGTCACCGAAGGTAGGGATACATTAAGTTTTTTGCTGATATCCGTTACTCTGACGGGTGCATCTGATTGTGAGAATCGATAGACTTCTTCAAGATAATCTTCCAAGCTAGGAGAAAGCATGATGTAAGCCCTCCCTTCTTTTGATAGTGATGATGGTTTCATAGTATTCTATGTTTCTATTCATGATATATTATTAAATCTTTTTGATATTTAATCAGTAATTAAAAAGAAAGAGCAGCATAATACACAAAGAATTACGCAGCTCTAATTTTATTAGCCTTGATTTAAGTTTAATTTAGGTTTAACCTTTTCACCCAGATATTCATATCCTCTAATTTCCCCATAATCTGACTGTTATTGATCTGTCTGCCGGAATACCGATAGCCATGCTTGCTGAAAACGATATTGATCCCATGGGAGATTGCTCTGGCTACACTGAAAAGGGTTATGAAATTCATTTCCTGCAGGGATACCTCCAGATAATAGACAAGTTCACTTAATAAACCTTTACCCCGAAAATCCTGATATGTAGCGCAATCCGTGATCTCCGCATTTAATAGTTCATGATTGAGTTCTGCTGATGCCGCACTGACGATACGCTTGTCATATTCAGCGATCTTGAAGATTACTTCGTTATTGATTATTATGTTGCTGATATAATCGGCATTATCCATGGGAGTAGGATAGGTTTGAAAAACCGTATCATATAAAACCGCTAATTTTTCTGCATCTTCTGCGGTTGCCGTCCGGAACGAAAAGTAACTATTCTCTAACGGTTGATATTGTCCTTGATAAGCTTTAACTGTTTTGATTATTTCATCCTCCTCACTTTTTCGGAGGCTGAGTGCCCGGCTATGATCATAAAAGTAAGAAACATTATAGCCGTCTTTTCCTCTGAAAAAACCATCGCTCTTGGCCTCTTGGACAAAACCATGAGCCAAAAAAACCTGACGGTCATCTTCAGGTACAGTTGCTAGTATTTTTCCAAGTTGATATTTGCCGCACAGCTCCATCGTGTTTCTGATCATGCGATGGATATCCCCTTGATATTTTCGGATTTTCAGTCTCTTGTTCTGAAAATCAAAAAATAAGTATGATGTATAGTCATTATGCTCGATGGTTTCATAAAGTCCATACTGCAATTCCGTAAGGGTGGCCACTTTTGTTACCTCCAGAACAATTATTTTCTTATTTCATGATCTTAGATAATTCTTTTTCCCAGTACAGAAGAGATCAAAGATACGGCCAGGGAACCCGTTTGGTTTTTATGGTCAAGGATTGGATTAACCTCTACAAATTCTATTGAACATAATTGCTGATTATCGGCGATCATCTCTACAGCGAGATGTGCTTCTCTGTAAGAGATCCCACCATGAACCGGCGTCCCCACTCCCGGAGCCTCATGTGGTGTAATGACATCCATATCAAAGCTAAGATGAAAGCCATTGGTATCCGCTGACACGATACTCAATGCTCTATGCATGACTTCTCTCATTCCATACATATCGATATCCGTCATAGTAAAAACCGTAACTCCATCTTTCTTAATCAAAACAGCTTCTTCATCATCTATATCCCTGATCCCGACTAAGACAATCTTCTTCGGGTCAATAAACTTCGTATCCGGTGACTTAAATTCTGTCAAATCACTTAACCCGTTTCCGGCTGAAGCCGCCAGAGACATTCCATGTAAATTCCCGGATAACGATGTTTGATGCGTATTATAGTCTCCATGGGCATCTACCCATAATACACCAATATTCTTACGAACAGCCTGTGAGCCTAAGATACTGCCGATAGCAATACTATGATCTCCCCCCAGGATCAGAGGAAGATGCTCCTTTACCAAGCTCTGCTTAACCATTTGGGAGAGAAGGGTATTAACCCGGGTAATTTCCTTCCAATATCCTTTGTAAGGGTAATCATCTTCCTTAATATTTTCCCGTACTTTCACATCGATATTGCCGAGATCAATCGGATTTACTCCAATTTTAATTAAGGCTTTTTCCAAACCAGCATACCTTATTGCACTGGGTCCCATGTCAACGCCTCTTCGACTCGCTCCAAGATCAATCGGTACACCGATAATATCTACATTCATGTTGCTTTCCTTCCTTTGGTCTACCAGTTAATTGAACAATCCTGTAAAAAAGTGCTGTTATCTTACGCAAGATATTTTTTAGTTTGTGTTGTTTTCTTCTGTTTGATTCTTTGAACTTGATTTAGATGGTTGTCATAACAGTTATTGCCACCATGTTGATATTGAAATCGACATCATCCAGATACCATCTAACTTAAAAAGCCTCCGTTTAAGGAAGATCGCTGAAGGAGAACCCGTTGTCGTTATTCAAAATGGACAAATTCTAGAAAAGGGCATGAAAAAACTCCGTTACCATTTAGATAATTTGGAATCACAGCTCCGGGATAAAGGTATTTTTGATTTTAGCGAGGTAGAGTTTGCAGTCCTGGAACCCCATGGGCAATTAAGTGTGCTCAAGAAATCTCAGCATTTGCCTCTTACTCCTAAGGATATGAATATGAAGACAAAGTGCAATCTCAAATATATTCAAAAAGTAAAAGTTAACGAAGACCAAATCAAATGATTCTAGCTTATTATTTTGAGAAATAACATTTAGTCTGAATGAAAACATAAACTCCTCAGCATCAAACGAGTGAGGAGTTTTATTATATTCTGTCTTGAAAATGTATCCAGCTTCTCCATACTAAATCTGATCAATGACTAAACAATAAAAATTACCACCCATTTCAAAATACATAGTGTTGGTCAATTCTAATTGATTAAATACTTCCCCTAATGTCTCTTTTCCCAGGCGATGTTCGACTGGTGGTCCCATTGGAGTTTGCTCTTTTAGAAATTCGACAACGACAATTCTTCCCCCTTTTCTTATGATTCTTTTAACTTCACTTAGAAATCCAATCAGTTCTTTGATTTCATGCAGTACGGTAACCAAGAGTACGATATCAACAGAATGGTCCGATAGATTAAACTCATGACCCTGTACTTTTATCAGTGCGATATTCGCTAACCCTTCTTCTTTTCTCTTATGAGCAATGATGGATAGCATCTCATCATCAATGTCCAGCGCATACACTGTATTCTTTGTAATCTTAGCAGCTGGGATGGTGAATATTCCACTTCCTGCTCCAATATCGCATACAATAGAATCTTCTTTCAGGCCGATTCTTAGGAGCGTTTCACTGGGTTTTAATTCTTCCAATCTAACAGGATTTTCAAACTTTAAATACCTATTGTTCACGTTATGTACCCCTATCTATTTCTTTTATCTAAAGACTCCTGATGTCTTCAAATCTACTTCCGTTATAACGTTAAAACGTGCTGAAGGGTAAAGTTGATGCCAATCGATTTGCTCCCAGATCTCTGGATATCTGATTTTCATTTCCCCTCCAAAATCAACGGGATCACTGTTTAGTTGCTGCAGTTTGGCTAACAGCCTGGTAGTATCAGCGGTAACCGATGCTTGAACGGCATCCTCAAAACGCTTCTGCTCGCTAACTGTCACTTCTTTTTTACGGGGTATTGCTTCGGCAATTCTGCCCGTAATCTTAATTTTTACATCGAAAATGAGTTTCCCCTCGGAATCATAGCGGGGGGTTATTTTTGTTTTACCGGCAAAATCGGTTACAGAAAGTAAATCTCCGCCAGAAAGAGGGACAGTATAATAGCCATCTTTCACATCTCTAAGAATGGCCAGAATTCCTGTCTCATACATATCAAGTTCTCCTACCATCGTATTCCTGGAGAATAAGGCAGTTCCGGTTATTTGATATTGTCCCTGACTGGTTTTAATCATCGGCAAAAATACATCGGCCGATTTCCCGTCAATTATCCGGAAGGCCTGCCACAAGGTTACAGGAATAGCCAGCATCCTCTTTGTAGGCGATTTAAAGAATAAGTTAATGTAGGTTCCGGGCAGAAAATTATTGTTTGTTTTAAGGTCAATCAATTGTTCAGGATCTTCTTTGGTTACCAAAAGATTTGCCGTACTGTTCACATTGCGCATCCTTCTGATAAACTCAAGAGAATTATTTAAATCTCCGCTGCGGGCAAACCTTTCGGAAATAATGATGACACTTATTTGTCCGAAGTACACGTTTCGATTGGCATTGGTTTGAATAACCCGCCAGGCATCGAGTGCCCCGTTACCCTCTCCGGACAATGTGAAATAACGTTTTTCAAACTGCTGATCCGTTGTCCCTACAGGAGGGATAACCGTACCCTTTCCTTAGAACCCTTGATTATTTTTTCTACACTTGGCTCAGTCACGGCCCTGCGTGGAAATCCTGGAACAGAGATGACTAAGACTTTTCTTTCATATGCCGACAGAACGATAACTTTCCCTGCTGAGATAGCAGAAACCGCCTGTTCCAGTTCCTCAATCTCTGTAGTATTTGATGCGAAAATTTTATTGAAAGTTGAACCTGTCTCCTGGCTATTTTCTATAGATGAAATAATCGGGTCTAAAACATGCGTACCCAACGTCACCGAATCTACTAAAGATTGAAGATAAACTACAACAGCTGTCGTATCTCCATTGTTCTTTGTTATTCTTCTTATTACCATATCAACCGGATCAGCCAGTGCTTGTTGCAGATGTTTAAGATTTGATTCCAAGTCAGGATCAACCAGAATTGGAGCATGAGGAATAGGACGATTTATATCAGATTTTTTATATGTAATAGGCATCTTCTTTGATTTGAGGAATATATTTTTGATAATTTTCTACCTCTTTCACACTATAGTAAATATTACCCACAATATAGAATTTATGTATTAGTATAGGAATTGAAATAATCTTTAGAGCCGGTTCATATTTTCTTAACCCCTGTTAATTCAGCTGAAAAATCATCTAAAGCAACAAGATCGTCAGGACCAAGTTCTCTGATCGAACTCTTTCCAAGAATGCGAAGAGCGTATTCCATTTCCAATACAATGGCTTTAAATAAATTTGCCACACTTTCTGCCGCGAGATTAGAATCTAGCTTTCTTTTTGCCTTGCTGTCATAATAAACTAACTCTGTAGGAGGCTTCCAAGGGGTTACTTTAGGCAGCTGCTTGCACGTTGAAGCATAAAGAGGAGCTGTTCCAAGGAAAATTGCATCCGCTCCCAGCGCAAGTGCCTTCAGGCATTCACCAGCAGTAAAATAACCACCTGAGACTATCAAGCTAAACTTATCCTTGAAACCTTGTTTCTTCAAGAAATTAACTGCTTTCATTAGCGCATAAATACTGGGAACCCCAAAATCGTCTTGCACGATTGGAGGCGATGCATGGCTTCCAGCTTGTGCTCCATCCAAAACTATGCCATCAAATCCATGTTCAAGAGCAAAAGCTAAGTCTTCCTCAACCTTACCAGCCATTATTTTAAGAGAAATGGGTTTACCCTTGCTTCTCTGTCGCAGTCTTTGGAGAAAATCAGGCCAATCATCCGGTCTGTTAATCCCAGGCGGCGCAGGCAAGGAGGATACTTGTTGATTGCGAGCAAGCCCCATCAACTTTCGTGCTTTTCCCCTAATTTCTTCCGGTGACACTACTGTCGAGCCCATATCTGCCCCTTGTCCCATTTGCACTTCCAGCATGTCTGCTCCAGCAATTTGTTGATCAGTACGTAACCCCCAGGGCCACCGTGATATCTGTAAGATGTATTTTCCAGCTGCATTTTGCTCTTCAGGTAAAACAGGACCTTCCCCTGAGCAGATTGCTGTACCCACCATTTTGGCGCCTGTGGCCATAGCGATCTTTACTTCTTCACTTAAGGCCAAGCCGTAAGCCATACCTGAAATCATGAGAGGAATATTAATTTGGAGTGGTTTTTCCGCTTTTGGGCCAAGCGTTACTTTCATGTCAATAGGTATTTTTTCATTAAGAGGCAATCCTTTTGCCAATGCTTGCGGTAAAAACATGAGATTATCGTAATGATTAAAGTGCTTAGACGAACCTAGTGGCCTTGTTAGCAAATTTCCATTAGAAGCTTTTAAGTCAATTTCTATAATATTGAGAACACTCGAACGTTTACTTGCATTCCAGATTTCTGCAACATTTTTTTTATAGGGTTCGGTTAAAACAGCCTTCAACGAACGATTAAAGCTATTTTTAATAATCCGTTTGACAAGTGGCTTGGCTGTTATTAATAGTACTGGTATAGAAATTGCAACAGAATAGTATTTTCTTCGTTTCATGATTGCTACGCCTCATATTGTTTTAAAACTATTATCATAAGGGTACAGCTTTTTAAGAAAAAGATTTGATATTTCAAATATGAAAATAGTTTTTAGGTATGAACCATATATATATCCTTGTGATTATTATTTACTGATTAGTTATTAATAATCGTATTTTCATATATTTTTTAAACATGTTATAGTAATTATTTCCACAATAATTGGCAAGTTCGTACTATAAAAGCACAAGTAAACAATCCTAACGGGTTGGATACTTGTGCTTTTATAATATGGGTTATTTCCATTTATTATCACATGTGGATATATTTGCATATAATGTAGCGTTCACCACAAAACATGTTTAGGAGGTAAGAAATGTTCAGTAATTGGGGTTATACAACCAGAGTAGGCTTGGGGCAAGTACCGGGACCTGGCGGTGTTGGTACCCTTCGTCCTTGGGTTACCACAACCAGTGGGTATTATGGCCGCGGATGTTGTGGTGGCTCCTATACCACTACTAGAATTCATGGTTCAGGATGGGGTGTAGGTACAGGTATTATCGCTATCGCAATTTTAATTCTTATCGCTTTAGGTGTTATATTCTAAATCTTTATCAATTTGAAAGGAGGTAATTATAAAATGGCTTATGAAGGTGTAGGTGTTGGTGCTACTGGCTTTGGTCGTTTCGGAGGAAACTGCGCATGCGGTATCGCAATTGTAGTCGTTATCATTCTTCTGTTAATTGCTATGGGTATTGTATTCTAGTATAGGTGAAAACAAGGTTTTGAAAGGAGTGATCGTATGTACGGATCTTACGGTGGCTGCACTGGTGGCTACGGTTACGGCGGTTCCGGCGTTGGAGCCGGTATTATCGCAATTGCTGTTCTGATTCTGATTGCATTGGGCGTAATTTTCTAATATACTTCTTCTGATACTTCAAATAAGTTTTAAAATTTAAGTTGTATAAAACGAAGGGTTAATAATTTTAAACCCTTCTTTTTCTCGTAAAAAGAAGAGTGAGTGTCGATATTGACCTCCCTCTTCTTTGACTTAAATATTTAATGATTGAAACTTGTGTAACCCTGTTCCTGTTGTTGCTGATAAGTTTGCTGGAAAGGATTATTTGCCTGTTGTCCTTGTCCAGATTGCTGAGAAACGTTCTTGGACTGGGTTTGTTGGTTCATTTGGTTGAGTTGTTTTTGCGTCTGATCGATTAACTTACTCATTTGAACAAGCATTTCATGAGACTGGAGCTGCTGAGAAGCTTGATTTAATGCGTTAATCGCATTGTTGATAGATTGTCTAAGTTGTTGATGTGCTTGTTGCTCCTGTTGCTGTGTCTGATTTTTAAAGTTCTGAATCTGTTGTTGAAGCTGATTATAGGCTTGTTGATTCTGCTGCATAACCTGACTCTGATTCTGAGTCCCGGATGGAATGGCACCGGATGGAATAGCATTAGAAGCAAATTGTTTGATCTGATTTAATGTTGATTCCATCTGATTTAGATGGGATCTGACATCACTTAGTTCCATACTGATTTCTACATCAGTGGTTTTTGATTTTGCTTGCTCCAGAATTTTTTTACTTTTGTCATCCATGGTTTAATCCTCCTTAAATAAATTTACTTATGCTATTCTTACCCGAATTTTATTGTTTATGTAGTATTCAAATATAAAGTGACCAGTTTTAGAACACTTTCTGAATGTTCTTATCAATATGCGGTAGCTTACATAATCAAACAAGAATAATCATACCTTAAAAACAAATTGTCTAATTATGTTGCTAAAATAGCGTAAGTATTTGTTTATAATTTAATGGATATTACTAATAAAAGGGTGTTGACTATGACAAGAATATTAATTGTCGATGACGAGGAAATACTAGTCAAAGGACTCACAAGAAGTCTGGAGGCTGAAGGTTTTGAGACTGACGCAGCTTATAACGGGACTCAGGCTCTGGAAAAGTGTCTGAATAATAAATTTGATATGTTAATCCTTGACCTGATGCTGCCGGAAATAGACGGCCTTGAAGTATGCCGCCGAATTAGGCAGGTTTCTCAGGTACCCATCATCATGGTTACTGCCAAAGGCGAAGATGTGGATAGGATTATTGGCCTGGAATTGGGAGCTGATGACTATCTTGCCAAGCCGTTCAATACCAGGGAGTTAGTCTCCAGAATCAAAGCCGTTCTTAGGCGAAGCAGCGGCAAGAATACCGATACCC
>CAYZDF010000092.1:0-1722 GCA_964477085.1 uncultured Gracilibacteraceae bacterium
CAGCTTCTTTCTGAGGATTCATGCTTGGTTGACCTTATTAGATGCGTAAGCCCTGTTTCCTATCCATATCCTCTGGACTTTTCATTTATACTTCTGTATAATACGATTATAGCCAAAAGCAAAAACTTTTTATGAAACGGCCACGAAAATACTTTTTTTCAGAGCATGGGGGTGGACACATGAACAAAAACATATCATTCTCGCGTGAAGCTTTGGCTTCTTTTTGCCGGAGAAACGGGATAAAACGGATGGCCATATTTGGCTCTGCGCTTCGGGATGACTTTCAAACCGATAGCGATGTGGATATCCTTGCGGAGTTTGATCCAGCCCATATTCCGACCATGTTTGACATTGCCGGGATGGAACAAGATCTCTCCGAGTTTTTCCTCGGACGAAAAGTCGATCTGAGAACACCTGAGGATTTAAGCCGGTACTTCCGCCAACGGGTCGTCTCTGAAGCTGAGATAGTATATGCATCCGCATGATCGGACCCGATTGAGTCATTTTCTTGAAACCGCTATGGAGACGGCCTGTTGGAAGGGTTGCTCCCTTTCTTACAGTATGGATTTGCATTCCTTTATGACTAAATTGCAATAAGAATCGAACTGACTAATGATATGAATATGACTGGTAGCGGTGGGCCATATTGAACATACTAACAACTATGTTAGTTTGAGATTTAAACACCTTTGTTAATGGGCCATTCGGATGGTTAAAAAACTACTTGATTCAAAGATAGTTTTGAATCAAAACCAAAGCCCTCTTTCCAACAACCTAAAACGAAAACATATAGAAGTTGAAAGGAAAAACTGTCTTTTTTGTGCCGCATTGAGCTCTCGCGGCCTTTGATTTCACTAATAATGAGTAATGCCTTTTCTGTCTTTGTACCAATCTCTTTTTCTTTTGCCTGCGTTGACTGGTTCTCTGAACCAGTGAAGGCTTATTTTTCCTATGATTGCTACGCACAATCGTTTCCGATAATTCGTTTATACCCTTGCAGTCTCGTATTTAGCCTTTCTTCAGATACAAACCATTTGTATAGGAAAGTCCGCCTTCCGAAATCCTGATCTTATTCTCCCCCCTAACGTGCCGTACTCAGTATAAACCTCTTCTTTTTCTTATGGACAGATTTTATTACCAATTGGTCACTATTCAAAACCTTCGAGTTGCGGCATAAAAAAGCCCTCAAAGGGGTTGAAACAGAAAACGACTTTTAATTATACATTTTCCTGAATAAATTCGGGAATTATTTTTTTTTAGTATATATTATTGAATTTTATTCATATATCTTCGATGATATAGTTCAGATAATATAAAAACGCATCCTCAGGATATATATAGAATTCAATGGGTTGATAGAAATAAAAAAGAAGGATACCCGGTGGAGATGTGGATATCCTTCGCATTTGCTCAGTGAGAGGTCAGTATGAGTACTGAGGTTCAGTTTTGGGGATCGTAATAAACATTAACTCCTCTACCAATCAGTGTGTTTATGTCGTTCATATTCTCAGAGCCAGGTGCGAGGTCGAGGTTGTTGTATCGCATACGGATTTCATCTCCACTACCAAGGCCTACGTTGTTGACTAAAGGTTGAATATTGCTCACTTGGTTGTACGAAAACCACAGCCACTGAAGATTGACCAGATTTTGCAAAGGCGAGATGTTGCTCACTTGGTTCTGATCGAAATACAGCTCTTGAAGGTTGACCAGGTACTGCAAAGG
>CAYZDF010000092.1:1822-8830 GCA_964477085.1 uncultured Gracilibacteraceae bacterium
TCACTTGGTTCTGATCGAAATACAGCTCTTGAAGGTTGACCAGGTACTGCAAAGGGGAGATGTCGCTCACCTGGTTGTGATCGAACCACAGCAGCTCTAGATTCACAAGGCTCTGCAAAGGCGAGACATCGCTCACTTGGTTGTGTTCGAACCACAGCCACTGAAGATTGACCAGATTCTGCAAAGGCAAGATGTCGCTCACTTGGTTCTGATCGAAATTCAGCTCTTGAAGGTTGACCAGGTACTGCAAAGGCGAGATGTCGCTTACTTGGTTTTCCCAGAACTCCAGCCGTTGAAGATTGACTAGATGTTGGATACCCTCCAAGTTGGTGATCTTAGCTCTTGGCACAAGGTTATCGGAGTTTTCATGAACATGATCCAAAGGTCTGCCTTCTCCATAATAGCCAAAAAGCCATTCATCTTTCGCGAGTTTTTTCTGTTGTTGCCAAGGATCCGATCCTCTAGCAGAAGTTGTTCCGCTGTATGAAAGAGAAGTTATTCCCAATACATCACTCTTATAAATGGGTCCCGTCGGGTTTCCTGTATAGCCATCAGCATCACGGACAGCTTGTTCAAGCACTGGGTCTTGGAAGAAGATTTCCAAACTCTCTATCATGATCGCCTTCGTCCCTTCCTCCCCTGATCCATCTTGGGCTGTGGCTTTCACTATTACTGCTCCTGCTGACAGTCCAGTCAGCACCCCATCTTGGGTAATCTCCGCTCTGTTTTCTCTGGGTGAAGTTTCCTCCGAATTTTCCACCGACCATGTCACATTTGGGTTGGTTGGGTTCGCTGGCAGTATTTGAGCGATCATCTGAAGGGTTTCGCCAATACCAACTGCGTCCTTTCCTTCTTCTCCCACAACCGTAATCTCGGTTATGAGTACAGGCCTCTGGCCACCTCCTGTACAAGATCCGATGATCAGGGTCAGGATAGTGACAGTAACGAGTACTAATAATCCTTTACTCTTCATCCTCTGCTCCTCCTAAGTATGATTTTGGGTAGGCGTGTAGATATGCGGCAGATTATATCACAATCGCAAAGACCAAACAAGTCTGTTTTTTTGTGAATGATGATTCGGTCCATTTATTATTAGTTCCATCGTGAGTCAAACGGGCTTTCCGGGAATCAAAAATAGGACCGCTGCCAATCATCAAAGACGAAGCCATTGAAGCGCTGTAAAGGCTCTAAAAGAAACTAATGGTATTTTCACATCATTCAAAGCAGGACCCTTAGAAGTCGAATAATCAAGAACTGTGACCCTCATATAATGGGGTTTACATGGGTTTCAGGAAAAAAGGCGGAATTATTTGGTGCCTTACTCGACTAGCGATCTTTGCGCAGCCGTTTGTCACCCCCTGCATCCTCCCCTCATCGGGGTATAGGCCTAAGACAGCCGAATCATCGAAAAAAGAGGGACTCGGTTTAAGGGTACCTGCTCAAAAGAGAAGTCAAACAGAAGATGGAGACGGGCGTGTTTTCCTTTCCCAGCAGCAACCATCGGTTCGCCCAGGTATACACCAAGCAAAGCTTACTGGAAGTGATGGACATACATATGAAATATGCGTAAATAAATAACGATACAGCTAAACTAACTGTATCGTGATTGTAAATAGTGTATCATAAGTCTTGGTGGCGGCGGTCAGAATCGAACTGACGACTCTGCGGGTATGAACCGCATGCTCTAGCCATCTGAGCTACACCGCCTTTGGAACAAATTTGGTCGCGGGGGTAGGATTTGAACCTACGACCTTCGGGTTATGAGCCCGACGAGCTACCAGACCGCTCCTATGCAATCTGTTAGGAAAACGAGATCATTCTTTTCCTGATTTCATTCGGGATATCATTTTTGTTTCTTCTATGGTACAATAACCATACTGGCATTACTCCAACAAAAACCCTACGGAGGAGGAGAAGTCGATGAAAAGCAGAGGATTGATACTTTTTCTGGTCACGCTTGTTCTTGTAGTTATGATGAGCGCTTGCGCAAGGGGAGGGAGAAGGCCAGTCGACGAAGAAATCTTCTTCCAAGACCCCGTTCTGGAACAAGCTGTCCGTGATGCCAATGGTTTTACAGGAAATCCGACGGGGCCTATTTATAAGAGCGATGTGCTGGGGATTACCAGGCTTCTTTACTGGGGATCCTCTTCAGGTAGAGAATCTGAACCTTGGGATCACGGAAAAAGCCTAGCGAACCACGATTTGCTGTTTGATGATTATCTTGAAGACATGCCTCTTTATCATGAGGACCCGGGTTTTCACGAAGAACTGAACCTAGCACCGAGAGATAACCCTGGCAGTTTGGAGGGTATTCAACACCTGGTTAATCTTGAATTTCTGTATTTCAATAAACAAGTGAGCGACATCTCGCCTTTGCAGAACCTGGTCAATCTTCAACACTTGAGTTTCTCGCAGAACCAAGTGAGCGATCTCACGCCTTTGCAGAACCTGGTTAATCTTCAAACGCTGGTGTTCTGGAACAACCAAGTGACCGACATCTCCCCTTTGCAGAACCTTGTCAATCTTCAGAAGCTAGATTTCCGGCTCAACCAAGTGAGCGACATATCTCCGATTGAGAATATGGTCGATCTTCAGGAGCTGGTATTCTTTACCAACCAGGTAAGTGACATTAGTCCTTTGCGGAACCTTGTTAATCTTCAGGTGTTGTCTTTCTCAAGCAACCAAGTGAGCGACATATCTCCGTTAGAAAATATGCTCAATCTTCAGGAGTTGTCTTTCTCAAGCAACCAAGTGAGTGACATTACACCCTTGCAAAACCTGACAAACCTTACATCACTCATGTTTTCGCGGAACCAGGTGAGTAACATCTCACCCTTGGTAAACATGATAAATCTTTGGTTACTGGATTTCCCGGACAACCAGGTAAGTGATCTCTCTCCGTTGCAGGACCTGGTCAATCTTCAGCGGTTGGATTTCTCGAACAACCAAGTGAGCGACATCTCCGCTTTGCAGAACCTGGTCAATCTCGATGCTTTTTTATCTTTCTCGAACAACCAGGTGAGCGACATCTCACCCTTACAAAGCCTGACAAACCTCATATTTCTTCGGTTCCAAGATAACCAGGTAACAGACCTGGCGCCTTTACAGAGCTTGGTCAGTCTTCGGTTTCTGTATTTCTCGAACAACCAGGTAAGTGATCTCTCTCCGTTGCAGAACCTGGTCAGTCTTCGGAGGATCGATTTCCCGAACAACCAGGTAAGTGACATCCAACCCCTGGTAAATAATACAGGCCTTGGTAGTGGAAACACTGTAGATATGCGATGGAACAACCTCGACCTTAGGCCCGACTCCCAAAACATGAACGATATCCTTGTGCTGATCGATAGAGGGGTAAATGTGGAGTACGATCCCCAAAACTAGCTCCCCACATGTAAACATTCATTCAACCTAACAAACCCGAAGGATACCCCTGTTCCGTATGGTTATTGTCAATGAATACAGAGATATTCTGGATAATTGCGTGTACTATACCTACCTTTTACCTGAGCGTCGTTATTGTAGGGTAATCTGGGCAATTTAGGATAGACCGGTTGATTCCTTTTTTTTCAGGTGTTCGGTTTCTCTCGATGACTCCGAAATCCTTTCCGCTGATAAGAATTGCCCGATTGCAGAACGCTTTCCGAGAACAACAAGACGATCTTCGGGAAGCAATTGTGCAGCCCCAGTGGGACTAAACATGATTTCAAGGCCTCTCTGAATGGCGACAACCATTAAGCCGTACTCTTGGGGTAGCTTCAGTTTCATCAACGATTTCCCGCAAAACCATGCATCCTCTTCGACCTTGATCTCATCTATCCGATACTCTGCTTTATTGAAAAGCATGACTTCCATAAAATTGACTGCTTCTGGATGGGTGGCGAGTCTAGCCATCCGTTTTCCCGATATCTCATGCACCGCAACCACTTCATTGGCACCGGCATATTTGAGTTTTTTGATGGCTTCATGGCTTGAGGCTTTTGAGATGATGAAAAGATCGGGATTCAGCGTTCTCGCACTCAACACAACAAAGACATTTAGAGAATCTGTAGGAAGGGCTGTGATAAGAGATTTGGCGCGCATAACTCCGCATTCATTCAGAATGGTTTCTTCGGTGGCATCTCCAATAATGTGTAAAAAATCGGATTTAAGATAGGTTTTCAGGTTGTTAATCGCTTCTTCGTCGAGATCAACCACGACAAAAGATTCGTCAGTGTGAATCAACTCTGTGAGGATGTACCGTCCAGTCACTCCCCCACCAATGATTATTGTATGATTGTTCATTTCTGCAATCATTTTTTTGCTCCTCCTTGCCTTAAACAATCCCCGCACTTTCCCTTCGATAAGGACAGCCGCCACATTTGTAATTCCGTAGAAGACGATACTAACTCCCACCAGGATTAAAACAATGGTAAAAATCAGGCCATTTTGGCTGATGGATTCGGGTAGGTTGTACCCTACTGTAGAAATGGTAATTACAGTGAAGTATAAAGCTTGCAACCATACCATGCCTTCAATCCAAACATATCCCGCTGTACCGCACATGATCACAATACCCAATAAGATCAGGAAAGTAAGCACTTGTCGGATTGTAGAACGATCGCCATATAAGGTACTTTTCATTTCATACACCGCATTCCAATCACCACGCTCACTTTTTCCTCCAATTGGTTTACTCTGCATAAAGCCAGGATTTCTTAGGCATGGAAAAATTATCGAATGCTCCATACTCGATTTCTTGGGTGCTATGGGTTTGATGGCTTTCCGCAAAAACTTATAAATGGGTCGCTGGACCCCTTGACTTTTCGAGGGTACCCAAAAACAGATCTACAGCAGATGGACGTCTCATTGATTATTGATTACGGAACAGTACGCTTCGTTATTCTCAGAGCGAAAAGCCTTTCAGAGGGTTTTCTTTCCCAAATGAAGAGCTCCGCATCATCGGTCGAAAAAGTGTTGGGGGAAGCGAGTTCGCACAAAAGAACCTTCGGGTCCTTATCCTTTGTTCAAATTTTCGGAGACCCGCCCTTCAGCTGCGTTTTCTCTACCGAACCCGTACCATATGAAATCAGGCAATCTCGATCTCACACCTTGACCTCAGTACATAAACGATATCATTACACTGAATCGCTCTTTGATCTTCTCCTAAGGTCTCTCGAATGAACCTAACCTATCCTTTCACGCTACCTTCAGTGAGCCCTCCAGTGATGTACTTCTGCATGAACACATAGAAGATGATCACAGGAATGGTTGTAATCAAACCGCCTGCCATTAGCTCGTTCCATCTTACCACAAAATCATCTATGGAAGCTACAAGCGCAACGGTAAGCATTCTTTTTGAATCAGACATAATGAGCGTATTCGCAAACATGAATTCGTTCCACGCCATGATAAAGCAGAATACTGCAGTTGCTGCTATCCCTGGGGTGGAGAGGGGTAAGATGATTTTCGTAAACGCTTTGAGTCTGGTGCATCCATCGATTCTTGCCGCTTCTTCCAACTCGCTAGGGATGTTTCTGAAGAAACCCCTTAACAACCATATTGAGAACGGAAGCGAAAAGACTGTGTATGAAAGGATCAAACCATTAAAGCTGTCAATCAACTGCAGATTCCGCATTACGATGAAAAACGGGATAAGGAAGATAACTGCCGGGAACATTCTTGTCATCAGGATGAACATGAGATAAAGCTTCTCACCCTTCATCTTGAATCGGGCAAGCGCATACCCTCCCATACATCCGAAAAACACCGCAACCAGGGTAGTCATTAGTGCCACGTATAGACTATTGAAAAAGTAGGTACCCAATCTCATGTTCTGCCAAGCTGCTATATAGTTCTGAAAAGAAGGGTTTTCTGGAAGAAGCTTTGGGGGAAAACTCAGTGTTTCTGCTGTTGGTTTGAGAGATGTGAGGAACATCCAAATGACGGGAAGGAGGATTACAAAGGTCAATATAATAAGGGAGGTGTGAACAATTAAGGCTCTTCGGATTCTTTTCTTCCTGCTTGAAAACACTGCACATCACCTCCTAATCGATTTTTTTACCCTCTACTTTGTAAAGATAGAGGAAGATGATCACCGCGAGAGAAGCAACCATGAGGATCGATTGCGATGAGGCATACCCGAAGTTATATCTTTGGAAAGCCGTTTTGTAAATGCTGGTTGCCAGAATCTCAGTCGCTCCCCTCGGCCCGCCCCTAGTCATCACCCAGATCATGTTGAAGCTGTTGAATGTCCAGATCGTAATGAGGGTTATCGCTACAACCATTGAAGCCCTAAGATAAGGGATTGTGATTTTCCAAAACCTACTCCAAGCGCCTGCGCCATCAACTTCTGCCGCCTCGTAGAGATCGTTTGGAATTGTTTGAAGAGCCGCGTGGAAGATCAAAGCGCTCAGAGGGAACTCTTTCCAGACTCTGGCGATAACAACCCATATTTGCGCTGAAAGTGGTCTTCCGAGCCATGGGAAAGGCTCGGAAATAAACCCGAGTCTGACAGCAATATCGTTGACGAAACCAAACTCTGGATGAAGAAGCCACATCCAGCTCAGGGCAGCAACTGCTGAAGGAACAGCCCACGGAATGAGAATCAATGCTTTATAAACTCCCACCCCCTTGACACGCTGGTTGACAAGAAGGGCGATTCCAAGGCCGAGAAGAACCTGACCGACAACATTTGCCAGTGTCCACCATACAGTATTCCATGCGGCCATCCAGAAAGCGCTATCATTAAGCGCCCTGTAATAGTTGCTTAATCCGATGAAAGGCGTTCCTCTATGAAGGGTCAGTAGGTTGTAATTATAGAAACTCATTACAAAACCGATCATCAGAGGGATGACAATCACCAGAACCATTATTGCTATGGTTGGACTCACCAAAAAGAATCCTATATGTTTGTTAAAAAAGCGTCTCATACTCATTGTCTCATCCCGCATCCATATATAAGATATGGAACACAATAATCGAGTAGGAGGCTACTCATTAATTGAGTAGCCGTCCTCTCACACCACCGGG
>CAYZDF010000093.1:0-8794 GCA_964477085.1 uncultured Gracilibacteraceae bacterium
TCAACCTTAACTGTGCTGCCCAGAATACTGCGTGCTACAGAATCAGCCTCTTTATACATACCGGCTTCAGCAAACATTTGTGCAAGCTGGTAACGGGGATAGAGCATGTTAGGTACCATTGAGGCCGCCTTCTTATAAGCCTTCGAAGCATCATCTATTCTGCCAAGCGCCCTGTAATTATCTCCCATTGCAATGCTTATTATCTGGCTGCTCATATAATACTCTGCTTCATTCAGCAAGTCATTGCTCTCCTCGTACCTGCCGGCCATGTTTAATGTCTTGCCATACATCTGCAGAAAGAGACCTCTGTGTCGTAACGTCTCGTACAACCTGGAATAAAGTGCCGCTGAATAATCGTAAGACTGTGTACTATAGATGCGGTGTGCCTCTTTCCACCTGACTGTGGCAGTATAGTAATCAATTCGTTGCGGCACCACTAATACCGCCCCGACTGTTATCGTCACACCTAATGGTACTGTAAGGAAGAGTCTTTTCACTCCACTGACAGATATTACCTGCGCTGTCTTTCCGGCAAGAAGAGCAGTGACAACAACAACCTGCAAAATAAAAGAGCTGATATCCATCGGATATGAGAATTGTGCAAAAACCAACATTGCCACAAGGGTCCCTTTTATACCCGTCAGCACAGCCCGATCGAGCGATCGAAGTGCATGTTCATGACGTTTGGTATCGCCTTCACTTTCCTCCTCTTGCACCAAAGCATTCTCCCTGCACTTAGCCGTAAGAAGAAACCCGAGTATCACCGAAAGCAGAATAACTCCTACAACTCCTTTTTTGAGCCAGATATGCAGAGACTCATTAAACGGATATTGAGGCGAACCGGCAACTATTAACTGTTCAGGGGTACCTCGTCCCTGCTCGAACCAATCAGCCTGACTATTCATGTAGTGCCTCTGAAAAGCTTCCGAACCGTATCCTGTAAAAGGTCTTTCTGCTATAAGTCCGGTAGTAACCTTCCAAATCAGAACTCTTCCGTCAGCAGAACCCCTCTTGAGGTTATAAAGTCCAATGCCACCTGCCAAAATAACCGAGGCTAAAAGGAGTGCAAGAAGAATTTTCTTCAGCCTGCCTGGCCTGCTGAGCCACAACCTGAAATCATCTCTTAATTTAAGTCGTCCGGTGTAATACCAGACAACATAAAAGAACCCGGCAATTGAGGCTATCCATGCAGCCCGCGACCCGGCGGGAGGCAGTACCAGCAGTACTGCAAACATTGTTGTGAATGTAAGTATAGACAAAGCCCATCGCACATACCAAAGTGGAGAGGTCTCAATACAAATTTTAAACCTCCCTGCCTTCAGGGTTCCTTTCACCCTGAATTCATTTCCTCCCGAACCGGTTGCCAGCAAAATAGCAAGGGCAACCGGCAGTGCAGCCAATATCCATCCTGAAAAGGGCCCGGGATTATTGAATGGACCCGTGGTGGGGAAGAGGTTGTGATTTGAGGGTATTCGGCCATATAGTTGCAGCAGCCCCATAACGGCCATTACAAGTGTTACCGATATCCATACCGAGACAAGAGTGGTTGCAAACACCCTGTTTTCCGATGCAAGGCGAAATGCGATATATATCACTCCCCAAAGCAGGTAGGGATAGAGCTGCTGCAGAAACAGTGAGGTGTCGCGATTGTGCAGGAAAACCTCGGTTACTGCACACCAGATTACAAACAGGAATACCCCAATGTCAGCTTTTGTAATTGTTAACCGCCGGTTAAATAAGAGCAGAAGGGTGAGGGTGAATGATAAAGGGAGTGCAATTTGCTCGATACGCAGTAGCTTTGCCATCAAAAGGCCTCCGAAGAATTCACTGCCAGTGGCAAAGGGAGATATAAACAACGCTGAAAGCAGGATCAGTAATACTACAAGCAACCCTCTGTAAATATTTCCCATCAACCTTATCATGGCTACATAATTACTTTGCTATTACGCACAGAGAATGGTTTGGAGAGACCCCCCCAGTACAGCAGGGCATTAGCGGGCAGATTGGCAAATATTATCTCATAATGCACATCAGCATTAGGAGGTATAGCATCAGCAGTATGAAAAACTCTCTTTCCATCTGCATCAAGGGTATAAGCCCTGTGGCTTTGTGACTTTATCGGCACCCACCGGCTATTCTGCAGATACTGAAGAGTGAACCACGAGTCTTTGCCATTTGAATTGAGTTTTATCCAGAATTGAGCAGGCAATTTATCAATTATCACCGATTCGGTTTTCAGGGTGTCTGGTATCAGCATTGTGATATTACTGAGTGAGTCGAGCCGGAAGGGTGGAGTAAGAGACAACATCCCTTCACCGTTGTAGGTATGCACACGGTAAATAGTCTCAACGGTTGCTTCGGGAAACACGACAGTCCCGTTTGTACCTGCAAAGGCATAGGCAAGGGGACGCCACTCGCCGAAGTTAAAAACGCACAGGTAGATTCTCTCTCCGGCAAGTGATTGGTTGACTGGCAGTTCTAACCTGCCAACCGGGGCATACTGAGAGGTAACATCTATGTAATAAGGATTGATAAACAGAGGGTGCAGCCCTTCGGCACGGGCAAGCTCTTCCGGTGAGTTTTGTATTGTATATGTAACCCTCCACGTCCTGGTACGGTTAAGGTGCTTATCAATTACTCCACTGAACTTACCATGCAGTCCTAAGAAATACTGGGTTCTATCCCTGTCGGTTACTGAATTGTAGATATGCTGTGAGTTCCTGTGCCGCCATGCCAGAACGTTATCACAGTGTGCAGGAATCCCAAGCGATCGGAGAGCCAACTGGAAGTAGAGGGCAAGGTTCTCACAAGCCGAGGTCTTTACCATCTCGAGCTGGAATGGTGTAAGATAGCCGCGGTAGAAGAGCGGATACTCCTCCGAGTAGGCTATCCGTTTCTCAAGGTGGCGCTTAACAATATTAACCACATCTATAACTGTATAGTTCTCCTCGAGGGAGTCTGGCAGCCAGCTAAACATCTCCATAAAATGCTTCCTGTATTTGGAGAGAGGTTCGTTCTGGCCACGGTATGGCAGTACGTTCTCACAGAAATCATAAAATCCAAGATGTTTAGCCCAGGGGTACTTCCATGCAGTGAATGCATCGTCAATATTCTCTATCAGGTAGTCGGCCGTAATAACCTGAATATCATAAAGGGGTGCTCCTCTCTCATAGCGGTAACCAAGCGAATCCAAAACGGCGCAGAGTCGTTTGAAGTCGCCGACAGGGAAGGCCGAAAAATCGAATTCAACCTCATTGCCCTGCCGGTCGGTCAGTCTCTGAGGAACCCCGATGTGGTAGCTCATATTATCTATCAGGAACTTAGCAGCCTTGAGTTTCAGGGAGTCAGCCTTATCACGGCTGTAGTGATTCAGAACACGCTTAAGCTCTTTTTTGTTTTTCCCTGCAAGTAACGCCACGGTATCTTTCTCTACATCTCTGCCTTCAAGGAGCCTGTAGGCTAAAAATGGAGGAATGGCAGCCAGAAGAGCCAACATGATATAGGTAAATACTCTCTTTCTTTGAATGGCGGGCATGTTCTATTGTTTTCGAGTTTTTGCCTATACTACACTACTTTGACTCAACAGTTTGGTGTATGTCAACACCAGTTTCAATATGGAATACCTTTGTCATATCAGCATTTGCAAAAGGTTCACCTACCATTTTGATGCGGTTGTGTTTGTCTATAAGCAACGAGCGGTTAATGACATTCTCAGATAGTCCGGAATTCGATCGGAGAAATGAATTCATAGGATCAATAAAGTAGTAGAATGTCGGCTCTATCTCCTCCAATAGTAGAGATCCGCTGGCAAAACTTGCGAAATCCTTCGAATTAATAACAAATAGTACTGTATAATCATCTGCTATCCGTATCTGGGCCATGCGTTTATGCCACTCAACAAACTTGTGATAACAAGGACCACATCCATCCTGCAAATACACTAGAGATATATTAGGATACCTAATCCGAAAGTCCAACCAGGTATAATTGTAGTCCCCCTTCCGAACCTCCCCAATCATTCTAAATGAAACTTCTTCACCAATAACATCTTCCTCAGAAAAAATAATCACAGGATTCCGGCTACATGAGAAAGTCACCCCAATTATTACTGATAATGCCAATGTGAAAGTCATAATATCTTTTTTCATAATTCTTCGCCAATAAGTAATAGAACCATTATAAACATGGAAGTCATTTTGATATAATAAATTATGGATGATAATCATAAGCCTCTGTCTTAAAAACGATATCCTTTATCTGGAACCTAACTAAAACAGGATTTTGAATATCTGCTTTATTATTAGGTGAACGCATAGAAGAAGCAGAGTCCTTGATTGGTTTAAGACTGGGCACATCCAATACCGATATGAAGCTTTCATTATAATTATTAATAGGAGTCTGAATTATATAACCTGTTGAATCATCTATTATCCTCGAAAAGGTAATGTACCTTCCGGTTCTTAAAGAGAAAATTCCACTGCCTGAACTGCCACCGCCCAAAAAATTAAAGAATAAATAATTATCACTTAAAGCAGTGATATGATGCCCGAATAAATACTTGTCAATGACTAGAGGATTGGTGATCATATCAAGTACTTCATCTGAAGTGAGTGAGCTTTTGTCCGCTTTTAGGTCTTGCTTACCATAATCCCAAAAGATATATGGAATCACCTCTCCATTGATAAGGCTCCAAGTTGTGTTCTCAAGTAACCTGGTTACTAAAATCTGGGTTTGATTTGAAACCAAGATGTGCGTGTTATCATAATGTGCATTTCTTGTCTTAAGGTCAGGATTATAGGGGAAAAACATATGTTCAATCTCTCCTTCCAGACTGGATATAAGAATGTCGTAATACAACGGAGTGCCTTTTGAATCTAAATTAGTTGATCTCATGGTCTGGAAAGCGAACAAATCATGATCGAGCCTTGTCATCCTTGTAAATCTAAGATCTGTCTTTATCTCTTTAAGAAACTCACCCCATAGTGTATAAAACAAAAACTTTCTACCCTTAGAATCGTAAACCAGCAAGGAACTATTCCCTTCATAAAGTACAGCATCCGTGATGGAGGTGTATTCGCCCGGACCTCTACCCGGAGCACTAAATGAATTAATATGCATTCCCTCATTATTGAAAAGATGTATTGTGCCGGAACCAAGTTTATCCACGACAACAATAATACTGTCAGTTACAAATACTCTATCAATACTACCTATTAAAGAACTATCATTCTCCTCCAGATAGGTATATGAAACCTCTTCAGCAATATCTGATAGTTTAATTGTGTCCTTTGCTGGCCCCAAACTGATAGTATGTCCATGTAAGCTCTTTTCGGATAGATGTCCTCTATCGGCACTGTTTGTACAGGCGAAACAGATGATTAGAATTAATGTAATAATTATTTCTTTCATTATACGTTATCATTAATAATGTATTATCGAGTTAAGTTGAGAAAGAGCCGGGTGGCTGTTTTTTAATTTCAGCCATTTCCGGCATTCCTCTTAATTAAAACTTCCTATAAGACTCCTGTAGATGAGCTTTAGACAGGACTATTAGGAAAACAAGAGCATCGATGACCATCTTTCGCATTGTCATAACAACAAGCATAGTACCCCGAGCCACAAGTTACATCGCAACTCCCGGTAAATGTCTGTCCCAGAATCACTATTGTCCATGAGCTACTACAACTTGTTGCTCCAGGACCACCACCTGTATTGCAAGTAGGGGCACCACCAACACCCCCCCCTCCTTCACTCTCATCGAAGGCGCGGGTCATGATTTCAAGCATGTTGAGGGTGTTATCACCGGCTGATTTGGGACTTGCAAGGCTCATGTTGACAACAGTAAGCACGGCAAAGAGACTCGCAAAGATTGCTAACAATATTGCTTTTGAATTTTTCATAAAAATCAATTTTAAGTTGTTTATCCATCCGGTACTTATCTGGCGGAATACCACCAGTACCCCAAACCGGACATAGTATGTTCTCTTGCTTACATAATTGCACTCAGTTGGCGAGACTGAGTTTTCACACAAATATCACCGAGAAACAATAGGGTTTAGATTTATTCCTATCTTTGCCGCATTACCTCCTTTCTGTATTTACAGCAAGGGGAGTACGAAGAGGAAGCTCCCGACCATGCGAAAGGTCAGCTTCCTCTTCCCGTTTTCTTCATTTGAAGAAAACGCTCCCGTACCTACAGGTGTATAAAAAGTACCAAAAGGAGAACCATTTTTAACTCTCCCATTCATCTTACTATTACTTAACTTCTGTATCATACTTGCAACAGACCATTACATTCCACATTGACAATTCACTTAAACTGATATGCAAATTATAAAAAATAATTGAAGCCGCAATACGGTTTTCTGAGTTTTTCTTAAGGCAAATTACCAGTGATTCTATTTTGCGCATTCCATCTATCTGTTATACTGACACTTACCCCCTATTATCAGTATGTTATACGACATATTTATGCCTGAATCCCCTTTACCCCTGTTCCAATTTGAAAACAAGTGTGCGGAGCCTCCACAACATAGGTAAGTACTCGCTTTCTTAGGCTGGTGCTCATATTGTTTGGCTTTAAGGATGTTCGTCCACTGCTTTACTGCTTTGACTCACCTGCATGTTTCGTATCAACACCCGTTACAATGTGGTATACCTTTGTCATATCAGCATTTGTAAAGGGTTCACCTACCATTTTAATACGGTTGTCTTTGTCAATCAGCAGTGAGCGGTCAAGTACAGATCGTGAAATACGGGAGTTGGCCCGAAAGAATTCATTCCGGGGATCAATAAAGTAGTAGTATTTCTCATTGATCTCCCCACGAAGGTCAGTGTTTCTGGTAAAGCTTGCATAATCGCGGGCATTGATGATAAAGAGAACTGTGTAATCCATAGCTGTCGTTACCTGCTCCATATTCTTGTGCCAGGCTATAAACTTGGGGTAACATGGGGCGCATCCATCCTGAAGATAAACCACCGAAATATTACGGTACTTAGACCGGAGGTCGGTCCATGAAACAGCTACCTCTCCCTGCCTGACCGTATCTATCATTTCAACTTTAAGTGTCAAATCAAGAACTCTCTGAAGTTCGTACTTACCTTCCGGAGAATGCTTGCACCCCGATGATAGGAAAATGAAGTTAAGAATCACCATGGTCAACAATGAAGCTCTGTAGAGACAGGAGCTAATGAATAGCTTTAAACTATTTCTCTTTATCAGGCATTGTTGAATCATGGCTGGTTCTAAACTATCGTTAGTTAGGTAATCTGAATCTAATAAGTAGTGGTTGTTTCCCCGTCCTAGACAGAGTGCAGTACATATAGTTCTCTTTGGAATCGACAGATATTGTAATAAATTTCATTCCAGGTTCCCTTGTAAGAATGTACCTCTGTAATAGTTCTCCATTCCATCCAAACTTATGAACTTCTGTTGATGGTTCGACAGGAACTTCCGTTTCTGCATATCCTTGATAGAGGGCGAATATATGTTGATCATTAAAGAATAATCTCCAGTAAGCGTTTACTATTGGACCTTTATGCCAGACATAATTACTCTCATCGTCGATGATCTTGAATTCAGGTAGTCGTGAGCCTGGCCCCCGTAATCGCTTTATCAGTTTCAAGTCGTTATTGAATATGTCTATTCTGTCAACGAAATCATAAAAGACCAGCATATTACTTTTATCTGGAGAAATAGCAATATGGCCTCTGCTAACATTAAGCGTGTAGTAGTTATGCTTCTCGATCTCCTTTTCGAAGTCATTTTTTCTTGTTGTTTCAAAAATATATAGCGGTCTTGCTCCCTTATTACTAAATTTGAAGTTATTAAGATAGAATGAGTTGTAAGCAACAACAGTCGAGGAGTCGATGAACACAAACCCATAAATGAAATCAGGTATCTCAAATCTCTTGGGAGTATATGAATTGCCCAAAGTGAGAACAGAATCTAAATTGTAAAACGATGCCCTTTTAAGACTTACGTCGCTAATAACAAAACCATTCTCTTTATTTGTGTAATATGATCCCATTGGGCCAATGAATTCATGGGGTCCTCTGCCGGCGGCTCCGTATACCCCGAGAAGATTGAATGAGTCAACACTATAGAATTCGAAAAACGAACCTGGTGAAGCGTCCCAGTTTCTAACCATAATAATAGAGTCCCGGAGAATCTCAAATGCCATAGGATGAAGAGCTTTATTAAACTCGACAATTTCTGGTTCAAGTTGAAAGATTCTCTCAAATGAATCCTTGGTGAATACTATCTCAGGTATTGGTTTCTTTTCTCTGCAGCATGGAAGGATGATTGTCAATAATAATGGAAACAAATATTTCTTCATGGATTTTGCTATTAACAAATTGAAAATGACAAACTAATGCCAATTATGATTAGAGTTCTGTATCAGTATAGTTCAATTCGGTAATTAATTATGGGAGAATCGGATTATACTAACATCAAAATGCTTTGCTGATATGTGGCATCGAGTGCCACATATCAGCAAAGAGGATTTAGGCCTCCTCGTCCTCTATATGACAGGGAGAGGCATTCGCGCAAGTTACAGTTGTCCCCATTTTTTTGGGACTTTTGCAAGTTTTATCTGCGTCCGGATAACAAGAAAAGACCTTCGACCCGAAGTTCTCAACTACACATAAATTGCAATGAGGTTTATCCCATGGGTTCTGCCCCCCCTCCCCACCTTCACTCTCGTCGAAGGCACGGGTCATGATTTCAAGCATGTCGAGGGTGTTCTCACCTGATGATCTGGGGCTTGCCAGACTCAAATTGACAACCGTA
>CAYZDF010000094.1:0-8429 GCA_964477085.1 uncultured Gracilibacteraceae bacterium
TCGTCACAATAAGAACGCCAGTTTGCGGATTAAGAATCCTGTGGGCAAGCTTTAGTCGTTTCTTCATCATAGAAAGCCACTTGCTATGCCGGTAAGCATCATTGGAGTCCACATAGTCGTTGTTATATTTCCAATCCCTTGCTCCGGTATTATAAGGAGGATCAATGTATATGCAATCTACTTTTCCCTCATACAGGTATTCCAAAAGCTGAAGAGCGTGGTAGTTATCCGCTTCAATAAGCGTGTGCCACAGGCTGTCACCCGGTGCATTTTCCACTTTAGCAATGGGTTCAAGTGACGGAAAAATAGGGTCACCGAACTGTGCCACAGAAACAAGCTCACATACAGGCATAGTCGTTATTTCGGATGTAATCTTGTTCTCGCAGACAGCAGTTTCACCGTCAATTTCTTTTACTATGTATAGCTCATTCATTTTGCCGGTTTTGCGGGCAACGGTAGAGCCGGATTTTACGGGCACCCCATAAAGCGCGGTGCATTCCGGAATATGCTCTTCAAACACTAAACCAAACTTTTTGTTTTTACTGATACGGTTAACTTCCTCCGTCAGCCGCTCGCGCAGCATCGGATCGGTAATTTGCCGTAATAGATCATTAATAGCCGCCATATGAATTTATCTCCTATCCTTTTCCTTTTTCCTGTTCGGTTTTCGCCGAATTCTCTGATTCCGACTTGGCTTCATCTTTAGAATTCGGAGCAGTCTGCCGGCTCCATGACTTACCGAACAGCTCGTTCCCTACAGATAAACGAAGAACTGCCGCCTCGTCAAGCATTTTGTATGTATTCGGCGTATAGGTATCCGCTTTATCAAACGCAATAAATATTTGTTTGCCACTTTTTGCACTTTCCCGATATAGCCGGAGTATTTGCTCAAAGTCGGCATCCTCTATACGTTTAACAATACTTGAATCATGGATTAACACAGGAACGGGAGTCAATGTCAGCATACTCAAGTCATAAACTACAAGACTTTTGAATGCCGTTCCCTCGCTCTTATCATCCGGTGTTTCAAACTCAAATGTTTTATCCGGATTCAGCGTCAATTCAGGAGAAGTCCTGTCGCCTCCTGTAATAATATCGTTAATGCGTTTCATTTCCGCATTCACTTCCGCCTGAGCCGCAGCAAGGGCCTCCTCCTGGCGTTTTCGGAGATTCGCCAACAGATGCTCTATCTCCTTACGCTTTTCCATTTGTTCCAATTCGCTTTTTAGTGTCTCGTTTTCTTCGTGCAGCTTTTCAATCTCCCGTGATACACGGGCATATTGAGTCAAAATAGATTGCGAGAGTGATTTAGCAATTCCGGACTCCTCAATTTGTTTCTCATAAGCCGCAATATCGGCATCTATATATTCGATTTGCGGAGTCAGCCGGGCTATCTCCGCTTCGATGTCTGCACGAAGGAAACGGTTAATCTTAGCGTGAAAAGCCTCAACGTCAGTAAAAGCATCAATTTTAGCATCGGGGAAAAAGCGGAGCAGAGCCGAAAAATCTTTTTCCAGCACTCCGTCATTGCCTGGCATATTGTTGCGGACAGCATTAAGCTGCGATATAAGACGGCTTTTCCGCCGGTTCAGTTTTCCTAATTCTCCTTTGATTTCTGCAAGCCGCTCTGCTTGTTGCGGGTCGATACCCAAAGCACGCAGATTGGCTTCTTCGTTTTGTTTGCACAGTTTTTCTCTGCGTTTTTCCAGCCCTGCTATCTTTTCATTGTTCTCAGAAATAGCCGATGTAATGTCCGATACGGAGCGTTCAGCCTGCTTGTTTAGCTTAATGCCGTAGCTGTCCTCAGCCGTTTTCAGGTTTTGGATATCTTCATATCTATCCAATAGCTTCATAAGGTACTCTACCGCTGTTGCCATGGGTTCACGCTCGCCTTGTAAGGGTCTGCGTTCGTTATGGCTCCCATGTCCGTAAATCCTGAAAAATCTTCCAACAATTTCTCTGAAAGAAATCCCCTTTAAAAGTATCTTATACTCGTGAAACAGCCATTCACGATACCTCGACACAGGCATTTCCTCTATGACATGAAATTTGCTGTCACAACGATTCACAATCGACGGGCGATTGGTGCTTCGTGAAAAAAAGTATGTAGAACCATCAAACTCAAAAACAAAACTGATTGTATGATGATCAACATGTGCGATCACATCTTTTGCGGATTTCGGGTAATCGTCCCCACCAAATACAAAATCCAATACAAGCAAAAAGGTGGACTTCCCTATGGCATTACTGCCATCCGAACTGCCAAGGACAACATTAAGGCCGGCTCGGAAGTCTTCCGGTTGAGTTTTAAACTTATCGCAGATTATCCGCTTTAACATAGTGAAGCACCTCCATCCCGTCAGGTATTTCTATCCGTCCGAGCTTGTACAGGCAATCAAGGGCATCAAGAAAGACGCTTATTTCTGATACTTTTGTTTTTGTCGCTTCAAGCAGCTCGTGCGGGGTCATATCCCGCTCTTCTAATTTCTCCAAAATAGGTGCGAAAAGGGCAATGACGCTATCGGAGAAAGAATTAACTTTGCTTGGCATTTTCATTGAACAAATCACACCTTTTCACTAAATATCCAACGATAATCTCGCAAGCGTCTTTATATCTTTGACCGACTTGCGAGTATAATTTTTCAACCAAAAGATCCATTATGTATTCCTGTGGATCAACGATATCCGGTTTTTGCTGTATTCCGCTTTCAAGTAGTATGGAGGCGGATTTCATCAATTCTCCGAATATATTTGTGTCAAACCCGATTTCCTGCTCAAGGCGGGAGCATGTTTCCTTTACGGTCTTATACAGTCGAGCCATGCTCGCATTTATCTTGTCTTTTAAAAACGGCTCATGAATCTTGCGCTCAATCTCAACCAAATCTTTAATGTTAGTCGGTTCCAGTCCTTTTGCATTTTTTGTTTTATGAACTTCCCTCAGAACGGCTTCTATTTGATTCTGGAATTTAATACCCGATATTCTGTCAAGAAAAGCTTGAAGATCTGCGCAACGTTGTTTTCTCTCCAATAAGTCCTTTATTTCCTCAGACGACATAGTAGGAACAAGGGGGGCGCACTCATTTGCACATAACGCTACCGCATTTTCATAGCTCTCCGCTTCATCAGGTGACAACTTTAAATGGACAATCTCACATTTCTTTACCGGAATCTTTCCACGCTTGGGAATGCCAAGATAATCACCGCAATATAAACATTTTCCATTGGCTTCGGCCAAGAGGGTTACAAGCAACGAATCGTCCTGTTTCGGTAAAGGAGCCAATTGCTTAATTCTGTCTACAACATACCCTGCAACATCCTCAGCAAACTCTGCGTCAGTTCTGTTTTCCATGAGGCCCGAAACCAAATTGACTCGGTTAGAACCGTCATTCACAAGGAGTATTATTTCTTCAATATGTGATGTGAAGGAGAAAACATACTCTTGTGTAATCAACTTGATCGTCTTTTTTCCGCTTCGATTCTCAGTGTTGGTGACAACATACAGAAAGACTCCCGCTAAAAACGTATGAAAACTGAATTCTGTTTGGGATGACAATTCCATTTTCGTTGCTCCGCTGACCATTTCAACTTTTGTATCATCATAAATACCATATATTTTCTTTCCGACTTCTTCAGGGGTATCACTGGCAATAATGTCCCTGAGTGCCAAAACTATCTGCTTAAACAAATTGCTGTCCAACAATTTGAGAACATTGTCCTTGAAATAAGCCGCTACTTCTTGCGGATTGGCATGACGAGCTGGGTCTGTAACATCTTTGGAGAGATTTTGTTCACACCTCAGCAATTTTGATGAAGCATCTTCTCTGACTCGGTCTGCATTTTCCTGGCCGGAAAATGTAAATTCAAAATTGGGGGCAACAGAATGAAGCAGTACTTCGCACAACTGCTTATTATCAACATTAACCGCCTTGCACGAAACAAGAACAGCAAAATATGATCCAAAACATAACCTCATGCTGAGCCCCTCCATTTCAAATTGAATCAGAATTTATTCGTTGCCTTCATCCACATAATCCACAATATCACCGATATTGCATTGAAGTGCTTTGCATATGCGTGCTAAGACATCCATACTAACCGGAAGCTCCTTTCCCAGCTTAGCCATGGTTGTAGTGGTCAATCCGGTTGCTGACATCAAATCTTTCTTCATCATTTTTCTGTCTATAAGTAACTTCCACAGCTTATTGTAGCTGAATGCCATAGTATCGCCTCCAAAGAGTATTTGCCAAAAACGATCTGTTTGGAATATTTTATCACATTTAAACGCTAATATCAAGGTTACCTTTACTATTGCTGATATAGGCTTTATAAATTGCAATTTCAATACGCAGTTTGAATAATTAATTAAAATTAAAATTCTCTACTTTCACTCTATGATAAAGCTACTCTCACTCCTCCAAGCTTGTCCCATAAATTAGTATGCTGTTATTGCGCAAAGCGATAACAGCTTTTGTTTTATACGCCTAAGCACTCAAAAATTAAGCAGAAGGAGGCCAGTTTCTATGGTTGAAGTCAGAAATTTAAATAAAAAGCGTATCGGAGATATGAGCGATGATAAACGTCTGTTTGTGATTAAAATAAAAGATTGTGTCACTCGAATCACAGTAACCCCCGACGGCACATTAAACATAACGCACGAGCGTGTAGAACCTGTAGCATAGCCACACCCCAAGAACAGCTTAATACCTAAAATCCGCCAGAACGCAAGACGGCAGTGCGGAGGAACACCCCAACCGGGTGAACCTCGCCTGTCGTCTTTTCTATTTACCATGATGTACGGTGCGAGGTTCCCATAAAAAGGAGCAAACATCGTGATTACATACCTCTTGCACCTCTTCTTTGCAAATGGACGAGCCCCTCCGCTTCTGACATTTTGACTCACCATCAAGATTTCAGAAAATGGAGGACAAGCCATATGGCAGAAAAAAAGAAATATCAAATCAAGGTACAAGGTCAGCTTGTACCGGTCAGTCAAGAAGTCTACCTGACATATTACCGCATGAGGCGCCATGAGCGTCATCTGGAAGAAAAGGACATAGCACATGGCGTTTTTTACTACAGCGCTCTGGACACCGAGGAAACCAACGGCGAAGATTCGATGCCCGATCTCGTTTCCCCACGAGTAGAGGATATCATCACGGACAAGCTTATGGCAGAAAAGCTACATAAATGTCTTGCCTGCCTAAGCAAGGATGAGCGCGATTTGATCTATGCTCTGTATTTCCAGAGAAAAACGCAGGTAGAACTGGAAAAAGAGACAGGCATTAAACAGCAGACCATTAGCTATCGGGAACGTCAGATTCGGATGAAACTCAAAAAAATGATGGAGAAGTAAAAATTCTTTTTGTAGACCCCCTCACGAAACTGGATTAGTAGTGAGGGGTTTCTTTATTCCCTCAAGGGTACTTTGAAAATTTCATATCCGATGATCTGAATACGTTAGCTGACGGCTCCCAAAAGGAACAGCGACTCCGGAGGATGCGCCAAGACCACCTGTAGGATGGTGATGAGAACAAGATGAATCAGCTTTTTCTTTCTGTTCATTACGTTTCTCTTCCCAGACTATCAAAGACGGCCCAATAAGGTGCAGAGCGGTACCCATCCGACCGGGAAACAGGCTGTGGCGGCCTGTATCGCAATGACCCCGTCAGCCTATCATGATACTTCTGTCCAGTCACAGCCCCCACATATGGGGATCACGCAATGAGGGCAGCCGGCAGAGATCCTGGCGGGGGTGAAATTCCCATGATGCGGTAAAGCCAGCCGCAGTTCAGACCATTGCCTTTTGTGCTTGGGGAGTAGTGTCGAATTAAGCACCGTTATCACTAAAAACAACTTAATGTCAGAAGCAATGGGATCGCCCTGTTTTCAGCTGCTCTCACAGTGAAGCAACTACCCAAGGGCGATCCTATTTTTGTGCCATTAAGAATTTCAAAGGAGGATCGCAATTTTGAGAGATTATAAAATGAACATACAACGTGGGGATATTTTCTATGCCGATTTAAGTCCCGTTGTGGGCTCCGAACAGGGCGGAATCCGTCCGGTACTTATTTTGCAAAACAATGTCGGAAATCGTCACAGCCCTACGGTCATTGTCTGTGCGATTACCGGCAGAACCGAGAAAAACAATATTCCTACTCATGTTCGCATCGGCACTGCCTGCGGCTGCTCCAAAGAGTCTTTTGCTCTTTTAGAGCAGATACGCACCATTGACCGCATGCGCCTTAGAGAAAAGATTGGCACTCTTTCCGGTCATGAAATGAAAAAAATCAATCAGGCACTTTCCATCAGCGTTGGGCTTGACCCGGCGTTTTTTTAATGAAAGGGGATGTCATGATGAACGACAAAATCAAAATTTTTGAAAAGTACCCCGATGTAGTCGAGGTCAATCAATTAAGAGAAATGCTTGGCGGCATCAGCCGTAAACTGGCCTACAAACTGCTTGCGGAAAAGGAAATACATAGCGTTCGCGTTGGACGAACCTATAAGATTCCAAAGGCATGTGTTATTGAATATCTGCTGGGTGAAGAAATGTGCCATATCAAGCTTGGCTGATATGGATTTTTTTCTATCATTGACAATAAGGCGTAGAAAAATCATGTGGATGATTTCCGCATAAAGCAATAGCTATCTTAAGCTTTCTGTGGTATTGTGGTGCTGTCAATGGTAGGCAAATACGCTGTTATTTCGAAGGAGGATAGCAATGATAACAGGATGCCTACAGCAAAAAAATAATACTTATTACGCTGTCCTTTATACAAAAGTGGACGGCAAAAGAAAGACAAAGTGGATTCCCACCGGATTGCCGGTAGAGGGAACCAGCGAAAGAAAAGCCAAAAAAGCCTTTGACCAAATCCGTTTGGAATATGAACGGGAGCAGGAGGAAAAGGAGCGTCGGGCGGCAGAAGAACGAGCCCGAGAATTGATCGAGGAGAAAAGGAACCCGCAGGCGGATGTTCCCTTTATGGATTACCTTCAAAAATGGCTTATTCAGGCAAAACCCACCATATCCAAGACCACGTTTAAAGGCTACCGCACCATGCTGGACGGCCGAATCAGCCGGTACTTTAAAGAACTGAACATCACCTTAGCGGAAGTTACGCCGCAGCATATTCAGGATTTTCATCAATCCATTTTTGATGAAGGGTATACGGCAAATACGGTAATTCACTATCATGCGGTGCTTCGCAGGGCGCTGCAGAACGCTGTGAAAAAGGGAATTATCAGCAGTAATCCTGCTGACAGGGTGGACAGGCCGAAAAAGAATGTGTATCAGGCACAGTTTTATTCGGCGGAGGAAATGATGGCTCTCTTCGATGCGGTAGAGGACGATCCCTTGGAAGTCTGCGTAAAACTGGCCGCTTACTATGGTCTGCGGAGAAGTGAAGTGCTTGGTCTGAAATGGGATGCGATCAACCTGGAACAAAAGACCATCTCCATCAAGCACAAGGTCATTGAGGACACAGTCGATGGCAAAGCAGTGGCTGTCGGCGAGGATGTGCTCAAAACAAAATCCAGCTTCCGCACCCTTCCGCTGCTGCCATCCGTTGAAAAAATTCTGTGGGCGGAAAAAGAGAAGCAGGAAATGTACCGCAGAATGTTCAAGCGTTCTTACTGCCGGGACTATCTGGATTATATCTGCGTCGACCAAACCGGAAAGCTGATGCGTCCCAACTATGTAACGGAGCATTTTAGCTGGATACTCGAAAAAAACAACCTGAAGAAAATCAGGTTCCACGATTTAAGGCATTCATGCGCCAGCTTACTGCTCGCAAACGGGATATCCATGAAGCAAATCCAGATATGGCTTGGGCACAGCACGTTCTCGACCACGGCGGATATTTACTCGCATCTTGACTTCCATGCGCAGATCGAATCCGGGCTTGTCATGGATGGCATGTTTGAAAAATCCAAGCGGGAAGAACCTATTGCACTTGAAATGGCGGAATAATTTTCTACGGACTGCTGAGTCGGAACACGGAAAAGCCTTGTAAAACAAGGACTTTTCAAGCATCCGTTTTCTACAAAAGCAGAAAAAATGCCCTCGAAAGAGGGCGTAGAAAAGAACCAAAAAAGGAAGAGCCTGCTGCGGGCATTGACCGTAAACAGGCTCATGGCGGAGGCGGTGAGATTCGAACTCACGTGCCGATTGCTCGACAACCTGATTTCGAGTCAGGCTCGTTATGACCACTTCGATACGCCTCCATATTTTATTTTAATACACACAGCCTTTCGTAGAAGTCAAGGCAAAGTGTAGAAAAACCGTAGAAATCGGTAAAAAGCTAAATTTTCAAAATCCCGCAAACCCGCAGAAACTCAAGGGTTTCCCGCATTTTCAAGGCAACTGACCGAGTGGATTTCGAGTGCGACCCCTTCACCACTTGGGTACTCCTCCAGATATTATTAACTTG
>CAYZDF010000095.1:0-8397 GCA_964477085.1 uncultured Gracilibacteraceae bacterium
GCTTTAGCATTTTCTCCCGGCGGGTAAACGTCTCTATATCCATAACCACCAGATCTCCCTCACCGTTTTTAGTAAGATACACAGGCTCCCCGGAGGACTTGCACAACGCCGCAATTTCATTGTAATTTTGTCTTATAGTTGCGGATGGTTTAATATGCAATTGCATCATCTCCTTGTAGTAATATTTTAATTATATTTTACCCTTTTAAAGCTATGGAATCAACCAGCCTTTGTTCGTGCCTGACAAATATCTATCAAATATAGAAAGTTGTTTATTATCCGCCGGAAAATTTCTTTCAAGCCACTGCTGTAAAAGTCTCTTCAGCTCAGGATGGAGGGGTTTCCCCATATCGGCCTGATAATCCTTCATCACGTTCAGCACCGAAGCCCTTTCGCTGTTTTCCTTCAGGAGGTGATTCATCCCCTCAATCAAGTAGGCTTCTGCAGGACCCTTTACATATTTGCCTAGATCAAGGGCCTTTTCCGGTGTCACCTGGATGTCCGTAGATCCATTGATTGCAAGGGCGGGACAGGTTGCTTTTTCTAAATCCTTAAACACATTGTACTGAAGATGCTCCCGGTACCACTTAGCATTGATCTTCTGGAACTGATATCTGATCACCGGCTCTTGGGTCCTTAGAATCTTTTCATTAAACTTCTCCGCCTGCTTTTCCACCTTGTTGTAAGCCTTAGTGAGTCGAATGAGAGCTCCTTTAATGCCTTTCATTTCCATCAACTCCTGTCTTGCAAGGTCCCGCTGGCGTTTCAAGGCATCGTTTAATGATTCTGCCCCTCCCGCAAGAAAGATGAGACCATCAACGGGGCGCTTTGCATTGGCGGCGGCAATCAATGTGCATCCTTCACTGTGGCCCAGCAGAATAATCTGGTCTGCTTTGGGATGTTCTTCCAGGTAGACTACCAGAGTCTGAATGTCCTCCACCAGATCGTACATCCCTGTTGTGTTGAAATCCCCACCGCTCTTCCCCGTCCCCCGTTTATCTGCCCGGAGGGTTACAAATCCCTGTTTACCCAGTAAATCGGCCAAATCCCGATACATGTTGGGCATAAATTTCGCTTTTTCGTTGTTTCCGTCCCTATCCCCGTTTCCTGACCCGGCAACAATTACCACTGCAGGGAAGGTTCCTTCCCCTTCTGGAATTCCAAGGGTCGCAGCCAGAGGATATTGACCTTTTACAATCACTTCTTCTTCACGATATTTCATCTTCTCACACTCCTATTTCTTTTTTGAGGGAATAGCTATATTGGCAATGGTTCTCAGTCTCCGGTTCTCCCTAGGCTCATTTTTCATTGCTGCATTGAGTTTTTCACAGATACCCATCATTAATTCCATAAATTCTTCATCACTGAGATATACACTGCACTGTCTGAAGCTTACTCCGTCTTCTTTTAAATTGATACTCTCTCCTTGCAGATATTCCTCATATTCTCCCAGTAAACTCATTAAGAAACTGAAAAAATAGTTGAAGTGGTCCTCGCTAGAGGCTTCCTCCACTTCCTTTTCCATGGAGCTTTCCAATGTAGTGCACAAGGAAAAGACCTTCTCCACTGTACCTCGTATCCTGTTTTCTTTGACCACAGTAAGTATCTCTTCTTTTAAGAGGGCATTGATGTGGCGATAGAGACTTGCCTGGGGGATGTCATCTAGATTCTCTGCAATTTCTCTGGATGTCATCTCCCTGCCATCCAATAATGTCTGCATAATTCTCATCCGTATGGGATGGATCATTGCTTTAATTTTTGATTTCATATTTCACTTCCTTATGATTATTGTCTTTACAGCGGAGAGATTATTATCATTATTAATAATGATAATAATCTTATTTTTGTTTTTTGTCAATGCTTTTTTATGCTTCCATAAATTTTGGTCAAGAATTTCACACGTTCCCGACACCAACTTATCAACTTATCCATAAAAAATCCCCCAAACCGTAGTCTGAGGGAACATATTCCAAAGTGGGTGTTTTAAAAGTATAAATTCTGCTTACCCCTATTTCAAAATAAAATCAGTCATTTTAGTTTCTTCCCATTTTACAAGTATTACTAATAAAAAAATCATATTTTTTTTCATCTTACTACTCCTCCTATAACTGTTGAAACTAATAAAAGGTTTATTTTTTAGCTTAGCTTCTCCCAAGACGCGTTCATGTGGAGGTGCCCATTTTGGGTTTTGTCAATTACAGCCGTCCATTTATATGACTTAGACCAGTTCTTGAAGAGTCCGACTACGGTATAAAGGAGCCGAATGCCCCATCTTTCCTTCTTAGGTTTCCACCCACCTGAGGGAACCATACTAACCTTAAGTTTATCATCGACCCAGGTGACGTTGTAGTTTCCTTGAATTTCTCCCATGGACGGATCTCCCTTGATAGAGAAGTTCCCTGAAGTAGAAGTACCTTTAAATGCAGACAGATTTGGGAAAGCCGGATCAAAGGAGAGGCATACGCAGTGCCCTTTAGACTCCCGTTGGATCGCTTTGAGCAGAGGAGTTTCACCCAGGTAATCTATCTCGTATGTCGTATCTTCTATAATCACCTTCGTCTCCCCATTCACTACCAGGGTAGAGACTTGACCCTCAAAGTTCGGATTTAAAAACATGACCAGCGGATCGGGAGTATAGCGGGTAAAATACATTTTCGTCCAATCGATCGGAAATTTGAGAACATCCGGGCGGTGAGAACGGCCATCAATGGTGATGGAAATCTCTGTCCCTTTTTGCCTGACGAAATAAAAGTCATGTAGCATAAGTACAGGCATGGCAGATGGATTTTCTGAACCATCACCTACCGGTGAAAGGAAACCAAATGGCTGCGGTGCCTTCTTGTTTTGTTCACGGATTTGAAAAACTATAAGCCGACCATCTAGATCTTCAAAAGAGAAGTGCGCTTCCATGCCGAACTCCCCCACGGTAAAAGAAGAGTTACCGAAGTTCCTGGGAACAATATTTGCCAATCCACCCTTGCATACGTCATATCGAACCGGATCCATTTTCAGCTGAGGATCATGGAAGACGTCCACCTTGCCGTCGACTCGCCAGCCGATAATCAATTGTCCAGTTCCTAGCAGATCGTCATCAAAGCGCTGCGCTTCAAAAGCTGAGTAAACGGAGTCAGCATCCTGCTCAAAGGTCATGAAAAGGAGCGCCTCCATAGGTGTAATAGACAAAGAGAAAGGTATATGCAGAACTGCCCCGCTTTCGTCTGTAGTGTTTCGATTTTCTAACTTTATATCCATTAGTCATTACTCCTTTCAATTATAAAGAATACTAAAATTCAACCAGAATAAAATCATCACAAATGATTGATCCGGTCAGCCATTATTGTAACCCGTGAGCTTGCAGTGTTTCTTTTTCAGACCCGGCCTCTTTATACTGCATTATTTTTTTATAGCTATATACTCCTAAGATTACAAACAAGGCATCATTTCCGGAGCGAATCAAAAGATCAAAGTTAAAGGCCACAATCACATACATAAATGAATGATTAATGATCCAGTTAATTCCATAGACAACTCCACCGAATAAAAAAGCATGCTTAAACAGTGAGCGACTTTCGATTCCATGGCTTAGTAAATAATAGATGCACCCTATCCAGATCCCCTGGGTAACTGTCCAAGCCATCGTTGGCCAAAACGCAGTATAAAAGGAGGATTCCACATTCCAAATGGTGTAAGCCAGTATTCTGCCGATAATATAAAACAGAGCAATATATATAATAGCCTTGGGATCTTCCCTGGTCAGACTCTTTGGAGAATCCGTGCCAATAACTGCACCAAGTAAAAGTCCGGCAATAATAAAAGCCAGGGCATCAGCCAGTCCCATAATTAATTCTGACAAAAGACTGGAGTTAATTAACAATACTGCTTCGAGCATCCCGAAAAAATAAAGACCTCCAAATGCAATCCCATATCTCAGACCTTTTTGCCATTTTTTTCCTCCAAAGTTATCCTGAATCAGCATAAAGATCAAAGCAAATGCAGTATAGGCTATTAATTCCCATAAAATAATACCCTGCATTACCAAGTTATTTTCAACAAAGTAACTGAAGTCCAGTCCTGATAGATTATCAATATCATCCGGAGTCATCACTGCGTGCAAACCCATATTTATCGCACTGCTGATAATCACAATCAGTAATATCTTCCACCAGCTTCTTTTTATTTCTTTTAGTTTCATATTTTTCACATTCCTTTTTCTATTTTATTTAGTAGCGATTCTGTCATTATTTTCACTCCTGAAGAATTAATAATTCGAAAGCAGTCTGTATAACAAACGAATGTTAGATAACAACTCTGCTCTAATCTGCTCCTGGTTGATAGTCATATTCCGGTTTTTCATATATCTACACAGTTCTCCGTGCAGATAGCTGAAAATAATATTAGCTATTTTACCGGCTTTTTCTTCCGATATCCCAGATAGTCTTTCCTGGCTGATTAACTGATTTAAGAGAAGAGCCGGTTTATACAGAATGTCTTTCACCTCATCTGAAGGCTCTCCTTCTATTTCTTCCAGCCAAAGCAATTCAAACCACCCCGGATGTTCCAGAGAAAAATCAATGATTGCAGAAAAAACAGAGATAATTTTTTCCTCACCCTGTGCTTGCTGGTTCTGATGCTGATCAACATAATCAAACATCCTGAGTATAACCTGCCCCAGCGATTCCCAGATAATCTGATCAAAACTGTCAAAATAGTTATAGAGATTTGTATGGGCACAGCCTATCTCTTTAGCAATTCCTCTAAAATTCACGTTTCTGATTCCTTTGTTTACCTCTATCAGATTCAGTGCTGTTTCAATAATAAGTTCTTTGTCGATCGAATTTTTGACTTTCTTCATTATGGTCTCCTCCAAATAAATATTACCAATGGTAATTACCATTGGTAATATAATACTCTTAACTAATAATAATGTCAACCTTATCCTTTAAAACAAATTCTCTTTCTTTAGAGTTTCTTTGGCTAGACGTATCTTCGGGTTTTGGTTGTGGCTATCACTATTAACATGTTTCATTATATAATTTCCGCGCCAAAGTAGACCCCCGGGGGTGCAAAAAATCCCCCAAACCGTAGTCTGGGGGAATAACAAGCTATTTCCTCTCTATCAACACCACTGTTTCCACATGTATTGCGACCCCACATTAGCGGAATAGAAAACACATTAACCATCTTCAACCATTCTTGCTGCGCTGCCGCCGCACTTTTTGCAGTATCCTTTCAAAACCACACCAAGCCTATCATTATGAATGCCATAATCTATAATAGTAGTAACTCCGCATTTTGAACAAAATACATTATCGATAAGTCTTTGCTGCAAATCCGGAGGAATCTTTGCCCACTTCTTTAAGCCCTTCATATCCGAGACTGTGGGGGAGTATCATCAGTATAGAAAGAAAAATAAAATATTCATCAACTAACCTCATATCCGTTACCTCGTTTCTAAAACTTTAATCCTTATTGAACACATCAATATAACGCTTATAAACAAACACCTTCTTACGTTTGCGGTTATCAAGATTGCTTAGTATATCCTCTTCACATAGCCTTTCAAGCAAGCGACCACTTGTGGCAACACTTATATCCAGCTTTGTTGTTGCTTCTTCAATACTAATAGTAGGTTTATCAAACAAGCCTTCATAAATAACCAAAGCATTCTCACTGGTACGTCCCATTGCGTTTATCTTCTTCAAGTCCTCTTCCCTAAGAGCGGTAATGTTTCTTGCAATATCAACTGCTTCCTGAGCAGTTTCAATAACTCCGGTCAAGAAAAATTTTATCCAATTCTCATAATCACCTTTGGCATGAATATTGTAAAGGCAGTCATAATAAGCCTGCTGATTACGTTTAATGAATTTTGAAATATAAAGCGTTGGCTTATGCAGAATATCATTTGCCGCTAAATAAAAAGCAATTAAAAGCCTGCCCACTCTGCCATTGCCATCTAAAAACGGGTGAATCATTTCAAACTGGCTATGAATTAGAGCCGCTTTAACAAGTGGTGATATTCTGTCATTCTCATGCATGAATTTTTCGAAGCTGTCTAAACAGCTATTTAAGTAATCTATTGAAGGTGGCACATAGCTTGCTGTACTTATTGAATATCCGCCAATCCAGTTCTGTGACCTTCTGAACTCTCCCGGCGTTTTATTTTCACCTCTGACACCTTCCATTAGGATACCATGTATTTCTCTGATTAGCCTCAAAGACAGCGGCAAAGTTTCCAGCCTATCAAATCCATAGGTTGTAGCTTTTACATAATTCTCAATTTCTTTATTTTTATTTGCATTTCAATGGTTTAAATGAAAATTAAAAAATATTGCTTGCATTTTATTTGTTTATTTGAAAATTAATATAGTTATATAAGCAAAAGTAATAACTCTTTCACTAATCAACTTGAAAAAAATGCATATTGATAATAATTTGACATTTTCAAATATGCCGAGCATTCTCCACCAGATTTTCTCCTGAAAAATTCTCTTTGCATATTAACGGTTAATTAGTTTCCTAATCCCTTGAAGATTTCTAATCCTACTACCACTTATCTATTATTTGAGACTTTTAGTCCACTGCCCATTATTAATCTGCCTTACCGGTTATCTGGAGGAGGCTTCTTTACTGCTAACTTCTAACACTGGCCCAGTGCAGAACAATAGCAGACTTATTTAGATAAATACCACCGTGAGAGTTGCTCCCTTGTTCCTGCCGGCCGCTCCTGCTCTACCCTATGTCTGATCCTCTGGCTTGTTGTCTGCCTCTCTCACTGTTGGAGGTAAACCGCTCCGAGATACTTTTGAGGCCCTTGGCCATGCACAGGCATACGACTTCATGTTTACGCTGCTGAGTAATCGCCAGATCACTGAAGCCGACGCCATGACCATGCATCGGATGTTTTACAAGGATATCGACGCTGAGGCAGCTGGGCGGTATCGTACCCGGCCTGTTATTGTAACCGGATCTAAATATGCAGTTACCAAGGTTGAGAAAATTCAAGAGGAGATGGAGAAGTTATTCCAGCGGGCGGCCAAGGAGCGGGATAAGCACCATCCGGTCAAGTTTGCAGCTCAACTTCACAAGAGGTTTGTATTTATTCATCCCTTCATTGACGGCAATGGAAGGATATCACGGCTACTCATGAACGCTGCCCTCATTCAGGATGGATACATGATAGCTGTAATACCGCCAATCTTGCGTCAAGAATATATCAGCTTGTTGGAGATGGCCCATACGGATGAAAAATTCGGAGCCAATCGCGCCTCGTGTAGAGTATTCTTTCCACGTCAACGACCTTTGACTATTTCCGTTCTATCAACACCACCGTCTCAACGTGTCTGAAGTTGATAGTGCCAACAAAATCAAGTCGGAATAGCGCTTGCTCTCTAAAAAAATAATCCCCTACGGGGATGGTATATAACAAACGGCCCACCCTGAGCTATATTGTTTATAAAAACTCAGGATAGTTTCTGCCACCATAAATTATTCTCACAATAAAAATCTTCTTTGCTTCATCGTCAATGCGGTATAGTACAAGATAATTCTTAATAACAATCTTTCGATATCCTTCTCTACTAAGTCTAGCATCCTGGCATAGGCTATACATGCGTGGGTTATTTACAACCTCAATGTAGCTTTTCTCTACATCGTCAAGAAAACTTGCTGCAGCTGTCGGATTTGCAAGTTCTATAGCAATATAATGAACAATATCATCAATATCCTTATGAGCCTCTTTTGAAATGACAAGTTTATAAGCCATATTTCTCTCTTGTTTTTCTTAAAGATTCAAATCCATCCATTACTTCACCTTTATCAATAGACTGCTCCGCTTCATCTAACTTTTTGTATATATCATTCATTAACATAGTTTTCTCGTAGGTCTCCATGCTCATGATAACCATATCCCCATAGCCATTTTTCGTTATAAACACAGGTTCTTTCGCTTTACGGCACAATTCCGATAGTTCGCTGGTCTTCTTTAAATCCCTAATAGGAATAATTTGAGGCATAATTTTCATCTCCTTTTTATTCTCTGTGAGTCAATTATATCATAGTTATGCCCTATTTTGCGAATTGTAATTAACTTTATATCCATTAAATAAAGCCAGAAAGGTTAACTTATACGTAAAGCAAAAAAAGCCCTTATTTCAAGGACTTTTCATTGTATCAGAAAAAATCAAGACTACTGTATAACCTATTACATATATTACTGACTTTGCAATATTTTTTTTGCCTTCTCCTTAAGCTCAGCTAATAAAACTCCTACCTTTTCATCTCTAGCTCTATTATCTAAGTAATCAAAGTCAATTTCTTCATAATGTAGTGTTAATACCTTAAATGCCTGTTCTTTATCTGAAGTCGAGCGCCAAAATACTGCTGCATTCAAACGATCAA
>CAYZDF010000096.1:0-8293 GCA_964477085.1 uncultured Gracilibacteraceae bacterium
GTCCTGACGTTCATTAAACCAGAGTTGCTTGATACGTTGATCAGTGATTTACCGTTTGTCGCAAAAAACCTCTACGATGAGTTCTATCTGCTAGTGATGATCTGTGTGATGGCTCCTATCGTTGAAGAACTCACCTTCCGGGGAGTTATTCTCAATCGGCTGCGAAAAAGGTGGGGAACATTACCGGCTGTCATCATCTCATCCAGTTTATTTGGAATCCTACATTTTGAAATGGCTGTAGCGGGAGCTATTCTTTTCGGCCTGCTGTTATCTGTGCTCTACCTGAAAACAAACAACATCCTGATTACCATGTCGGCTCATGCCATCAATAATATCATTGCCAGTCTTTTCGGTTTTTACGATTCTGTTGAAGAGGTCAGTGAACCAGCTGTTATCATCAACCATACCGAATTACTGATCACGGGCAGTGTTGGACTAGTCATGGTCATCTTAAGCATTATCTATGTTGTCTGGTATCTGAAGCGTAATTGGACTAAACAAACAGAAATCCCTGGTTGTTTAAATTCCATGCCCGACTCATATTATACTGACCAACCCAACGACAAACATCCCTATATGGGCAATCTCCCAGCGCCACATACCTGTCAACATCAACAACTTCATGCTTCTATTCAGGGTAAGGTTACTCACTTTGAGGATGAATGGACAGTTGTTGAAGTGAAAGACTATCGTTATATAAAAACTTCGTTTCTACCCGATAACATTTCAGCTGGGGATACTATTGTTTTTAATGGGAATAAGTGGATAATCAAAGATGGGGAACAACCTAGCCTTATTCCATCTGTATTGAGTTCTACGGTCAATGAAGACAATCAGGAGGACAGGATGAAAGGTATTATCGATCGTATTGAAGGAAATATTGCTGTGGTGGAGCTCGAAGGAAAGATCATGAAAGACATCTGTCTCACGGTTCTCCCTCAGGGCGTCAAAGAAGGGGATGGGATTATCTTTGCGCATGGCAAATGGTCTTTAGATGAGACTGGCACAACCAGGCTCAAAGATGAGATCGATAAACTGACTCAAGATCTCTTCGAATAGATTATACCGTAATATTGCAAAGTAATAATTATCAGAAGTTATGCAGCTGATGGAATTAAATAACAGTTCATAATCCTAAATAACTGCTCCCAGTGATCATTCCGGGAGCATTTATTTGTTTCATATAGTGTTTACTAAGTTTTAGAGATGCATATCCCCTTTTCACTCCGGTTGAGAAAATACGAGAAAATAATTCGACCGTCTGCCAATACTCCAAGAAGGTACGGCTCTGCCGCTTGGGCTGAGATTATTTCCTGTTCCAACTGCATTGTTTTCAGGTTGAGACGATTAAGATAATACATATTTTTAGTGCTATCGCCCGGATCCCTTTTCGAAGTAATAAAAGCTGCATGGGTTTGTCCGACATAACCATAACCTGGATCCCTAATAAAACCTGTTTCTCCGGGCCTTTCAAGCTCAATCTCCGTAACTTCCCCTGACTTAAAATCCAAGTATAGTGTTTGATATTCACTGCCGCGGCTGTCGGCATAAACACAGATATTGACATTCAATAAACCGGTATCATAGTGAATGCTTCGCGTCGAATTATCGGTCCGGAGCTCGATGTTCTTAGCTGTTCCCTTTTCCAGATCACACAGGGTATAGCCGAGTAACCCTTCATAAAGAAGCAGGGATGATATCACTTTTTTATCGTGGGCGACGAACCTTGGACTGGCGTGAAATACCTGGTCGATTTCTTTAGGGCCCAAAGGCGGTGGAGTTTGGGCGAGCATTTTCTCGCTATGATCTTTCAGACTATAGAGCTTAACCCCTGCTTCATCTGCATAGGTAATCTGACTGAAGTCGTCCGAAATATCATACCCGCGAAAAACGACCTGGGGAATCATAGACCGGTTATATTGCGGGTCACGGTCCATTTTTCCGCTGATCATCTCCGGAAGGGGTATCTCCTTGATTTTTTGAAGATCCTGATTCAGTATTATGATTTTATCTTTTAAGGTTACGACTAATTCTTGGCGATTATGCTTAAAATGGGTGTAATCATAGGTATCCTTTAGTTCCACTTGCTTGTTAATGGTCATGGTTGTTGGATCCAAGATTAGAAGAAATTGCGTTTTAGCGTAATCATATAGATAATAATGAAACAATACTTTGCCGTTAATTTCTCCAATCATTGAAAGGTTTTGCATGTGTCCGTCAAAGCCTTCAATTTCAGTAAAGCTTGTTATATCTCCGGTTATGGAGACGAGATGATTATTGATATACTCTCTTTTCCCGCTCACAAAATACAGGCTGCCATCCTCCCTCTGCTTCAGCGAATATGTTGTCTTATGTTCGATCCGCTGGTTCTGCATAGGACTATAATTAATAAGATAAACGGTTACCGTACCGTTACCGTCCCGGGTCACTTTATCCAAAGTAACACCAAACGGTTTTTCCGTATAGGAAGGATTAAGATTCTTCCGTCCACTTGATATCGTCAGAGCCCGTTTTTGGGGATTATAATAATAGTCGGGAATTCGAGACACATCCAGGTTCTTCAGATTAAAATAACGTTCTGCATATTGTTCAGCGATCTCCAGTGGAAAGAGCAGCAATGTACTCTCCTTACTGACAGTTTTCAGGTTATCCGGTCCTTTTTCGGCAAGATATCTATACCAGCAGTATTGTGCCACGGCCTCCGGCCTGATTTCCTCGGCAGAATTAAAGTCAAGCGAATTGCCTATGGAAGGGAGGGCATCATAAATATATCCCTGCCAGAGCTTTTCCAGTTCGACCGGGTCGGTAATCTCCCCCGCTTCTGGCAGGTTACCCTTCTGCACACCTGCTGACGGTGCTGAGAGTGATTGCCGGCAACCGGTGACCATGACCAGTAAGAAGATAATAAGCCCCCACGCTATGAACCGTTTCAAAAGTTTAACCCCTCCCTTTTTTCGGATTAAAATATTGAACCATTTTGCCTTGTTTAACTTTCACGATCCAACGCACGATATTGCAGTGATTCTGCCAGATGTTCGACCATTATCCCTTCAGAGCCAGCCATATCAGCGATGGTTCGTGCCACTCTGAGAATTCTGTCATAGGCTCTGGCGCTGTAATAATTCTTCTCGAATACTTTCCTTAACAAGGATTCGCCTGCACGGTCTAAAGTGCAGGTTTCTTTCGTTTCCCGGGCTGTCATTTCGGCATTGGTTCTGCTGCTGCCAAATCTCTGCCATTGTTTTTCTCTGGCCTTCAGTACTCGATATCGGACAGTGTCAGAGCTTTCCCTTTCAGAAACAGCTTCCTGCTCTGGCTTTAATTCGTCATAACTGATACGGGGAACTTCGATCTGCAGATCAAAACGATCAAGCAGAGGACCGGAAATCTTCCGTTGATAATTGCTGATTTGGAGGGGAGTGCATTGACACACCCTGCCTTTATCACCAAGAAAACCACACGGACAAGGATTCATGGAAGCGATCACACTGACTCTGGCTGGAAGCTCCATCCTTCCCCTTAAACGGATCAAAGTCAGTTTTCGGTCTTCTAAAGGTTGACGTAGAGATTCCAGCACCTCTTTAGAAAACTCCGGCAGTTCGTCCAAAAAAAGCACACCATGATTGGCCAGAGACAATTCTCCCGGGCGGAGTTTCTGTCCTCCGCCGATAATTCCGGCGATTGTGGCTGTATGATGAGGGCTGCGGAAAGGTCTTCTCCTTATCAGCTTCCCACCCTCCTTGAAAAGCCCTGCTAAACTATGGAGTTGGGTGACTTCCAGACTTTCCTCCTCTGTCAGAGGCGGCAGAATCCCGGCAAAAGCTCTGGCGAGCAGAGTCTTGCCTGAACCAGGAGGGCCTACCATAATAAGATTATGCCCGCCTGAAGCAGCGATCTCTAAGGCTCTCTTGGCCTGAAACTGTCCATGAATATCAGACCAGTCCACACTGGGTTTATCATTCATTTCATCATTGAAAGTAAGGGGTTCTGCGGTAAACGTCTGATGACCGTTCAGGATGGAGATGAGTTCCTGAAGATGCTTTGAACTCTCTCCCGATTGAGAGACCAGCCTCACTTCGGCTAAATTCTCGGGTGGAACCACGAATATGCATTCTTCTATCTGACTACGAAGACTGATCGCCATGGTTAATACTCCAGGGATAGGCCTTAGTACACCTTCCAAAGAAAGCTCTCCGGCAAAGACAAAGTGCTCCAACTTCTTATAATCAATCTCTTTCATCGCTGCCAGAATTCCGATAGCGATCGGCAGATCTAATCCCGTGCCCTCTTTGCGAAGGTCGGCAGGGGCAAGATTGACGGTTATTCTCTGTAAGGGAAAAGAATATCCCGAATTTTTAAGTGCGGATCGTACCCTGTCTTTAGCTTCTTTTACCGCAGTGTTGGCTAGTCCCACAATTTCAAAAGCGGGAAGTCCATTGGAGATATCCACCTCAACCTGAACCAGCTGAGCTGCTAATCCCTCAACCGACATCCCGCAAACCTTCGCATACATTTTTTTCACCTCAGACTGACAATTCGACTCTCTCGAGCAACATTCCTTCAATATGATTCCAATTATATAAATATTTTACATTATTCCTTTTATCCATCTGAGTCTATACTTTTGACCGTAAAAATAGAGAGCAATTAAATCCAGACGCAGCAAAGGCCACTCCTTATAGCCCTTTTCCATAACGTAATAGGCAGCGGTACTTCGGAGTTTTTGCAGTTTCCTATGATCGATACTTTCTTCTGCCAAACCCATCGTCCCGGAAGTTTTAGATCTTACTTCCACACATACAAGCCAGTCTCCATGTTGAGCAATGACGTCAATCTCCCCTTTAGGACATCGGTAATTGCGCATCATAATCTGAAGACCGGCTTTTCTCAAGTGATCCACTGCAAGGTTTTCTCCTAGTTCACCCAAAGCTTTTCGGCTTAAGCTCTTGTGGTCCATTTGTTTTGTTCCTCGAATTTAAAATATAGTAATTTACTAAATCCTAATAAGCTGTATTTAACTACTGTTACCTCAATCTATATTCTCTTTCTCACAACAAAGTTATCTTATATCAGGAGCCAATTTTGCGGGAATCCTCCGCGTAATACCCAGTAGAAGAACCCACGAATTCCAAGTTCTTTAACTAGATCAAATTTAGCTTGAACACTTCGGGCATCCTCAAACCAAACAACATGATTCCTACCCTGTTCATCCACATAATTAAAAAATGGAGACTGAGAGGTTTCATCGTATTGAATGCTGACATTGTATCTTACCGCAAGATCAACTGCCTGTTGAGGTGTAATCGACCTTGCCCAGGTTCCGCCTCTGACATAGGGAAGAGTCCAATCATAACCGTATAACGGCATTCCCATCATGATTTTGTTTTTGGGAACAACCGAGATGGCATATTCCATGACTTTCCTGACCTGGTTGATGGGCGATACAGCCATGGGTGGTCCTCCCGACCATCCCCATTCATAAGTCATGAAAAAGATAAAGTCAACGATCTGTCCCACGGCCTGGTAATCATGACCTTCGTAAAGAACTCCTACTTGGCCTTCTGTTAATTTGGGAGCTAACGCTGCTGTGATCATATATCCTTTTGCTCTTACCCTCTCAGCTGCTTTACGCAAGAAATTATTATATCTTTCCCGATTTTCCCGTCCCAGGTATTCAAAGTCAAAATCCAGGACACGATACCCCTTAGCATCCATGATCTGTAGAGCTTCCGCAATGATCCTGTTCTGAAGGGTTTCGTTAGTCAGAATAGTGGTCGCCAGCTCCGTACTAAACGTTCCTGCTTCAAAGTTGGCTAAGACGAGCACCGGGGCAACTCTATCTCGGAGTGCAGCATCAATCGCTGCTTGGTCATTAACCGGAGTCAGACTGCCATCCCGATTGACAGCATAAGTAAATACCGCCAGGTAGGTTAAGTACTCCCCAGCTTCATTGACCAGTTGTCCTGTTCTTGTCCCAGTCATCCTGGGGTCAACATAGGCATTGGTCTCCACTGTCGGCCTGGGTTTGGGAATGATCAGGCGTAAGCCGACAGGGATATTACTCGGATTCTGAATATTATTGCGTTGAACAATATCATTGATTGCTATACCATAACGTCTGCTGATTAACCATAGACTTTCTCCTGGTTGTACAGTATGTATGGTATCAGCTGTTGGTATGATCAGCGCTTGGCCGATAACCAGCCTCCCAGGGTCCGTTAGTTTATTGGCCCCGATCAATTGTTGAAACGATACCCCATAGCTCTGAGATATTCTCCATAGGCTTTCACCCGCTTTAACAACATGGATTTGCATAAAGCTTCCCTCTCTTTCCTCAATCATAATAGTTTATGTATGACGAAAGGGAATGGAGCTTTTCCACTCAGACAGCCTTCTTATACCTCATGAAGAAAGTGGTTCCTTTCTACTGCATCATAACCTTTGTATTGACTGACCTGATTGACTTCGTCCTGAAAATATTCTATCGAATTGACAATACAATGATCAAAAGCAGGGGCTTGGCCTATAATGCTTGTCATGGCGTTAAAGGTGATCGGAATATCCTCTGTGCGGATAACAGAATGTGGTTAGCTAAAAACAATTTCATTAATATTCGCTATAGTAAAGTCATTTTCCTTGGTAAATTTTGTGACATTAAGTCAGATAAAATCGTTAGAGCAGCTTTTTTGGTGTTATAATGATATTCCAGCGGGAAATAAAAAAAAACTGGCCAATACCAGTTGAGCTATATCAATTGATCTATAAAATTCTAATAGTAAACCTAACCAATACGTGACGCAACAATCTCCTTAATCGGCGAAAAACTTTGTCTATGTATAGGACAAGGACCAAATCGGGCAATCGCTTCGAGATGTAATTTGGTACAATATCCTTTGTGTTGATCAAAACAATATTCGGGATAGACCTCATGCATCTCATACATCAACTCATCCCTTGCCACTTTGGCCAGGATAGAAGCAGCTGCGATACTGGCACTAAGTCCATCTCCGCCAATAATTGACTTATGTAATAAGCTAATATTAAGCCTGTCTCTCCCGTCAACTAATACAAAATCAGGGGTTATTAAGAGGTTGTCCAAGGCCCTTTTCATAGCCAGCTTGGTTGCAACCAGAATATTGAGTAAATCAATTTCTTTAGAAGTAGCGCTCCCAAGAGCAAACGCCACGGCTTGCTCCTTTATTTTCTGAGCTAGATATATCCTCTTCTTCTCTGTCAGTTTTTTAGAGTCATCTAAGCCCGGCAAATCAAATTCTCTGGGAAGGATACAGGCTGAGGCAATAACCGGGCCGGCCAGTGGCCCTCTCCCAGCTTCATCCACACCCGCAATAAGACCATACCCTTCTTTATATAATTCTCCTTCGATCTGCAGCAGCTGACTAATCCTCTGGCTCTCATCCATGGAAGATTTCCCCCTGCCAATTATCCCAAAATATGTACTTTATGGTTACCATTATAATATTAATCTCGACTGCTAGTCCATGGTGACTTTGGCGATTTTTCCGCTTCGAAATTCTCTTAAGAATATTTGGGATGCCTTCAGTGTATCCACTCTGCCACCACTGATCAAGCACCCTCTCTTGTGGCCAACCCCCTCCAGGTTGAGCTCCCCGTCAGTAAGCTGGTAGAAATCTTTGACTTCCTGTGGGTAGTTATCTATTAACCACATCAAAAGCCAATGTGCCAGTTCCTCCTGGTCAAATACTTCATCACGTACTGCTCCCGTTGCAGCTAACTTTCTTCCGATCTCGGGATCACTGAATTTAGGCCAAAGCATTCCAGGCGTATCGAGTAATTCTACTTTAGGGTGAATGCGAATCCATTGGTTACCCCTAGTGACGCCAGGTTTGTTTCCGGTTTTAGCCTGAGCACCTCCGGTGAGTTGGTTAATCAAAGAAGACTTCCCAATATTCGGGATGCCGACGACCATCGCCCTTATCGGTCTGCCAATAACACCTTTTGCAGCTAAACGCTCCATTTTTTCGGACATGACGTCTTCCATCAAAGGTACAATCTTCTTAATACCGATACTCGTCATAGCGCTAATGGCCAGAACCGGACTTTCTTTACCTAGTTCATTGAGCCAACGATCTGTCTTCGATACATCAGCCAAGTCGGCTTTATTAAGCAGTAAGATACGAAGCTTATTTCCCAAAAGTTCGCGCAGAAGAGGATTACGACTGCTTAAAGGCAGCCTGGCATCTCCCAACTCTAAAACAACATCAACCCACTTCAGCTGTTCTTGCAGTTTTCGTTTGGCTTTGGTCATATGACC
>CAYZDF010000097.1:0-8091 GCA_964477085.1 uncultured Gracilibacteraceae bacterium
GATACTGCACACCCCATCTCCGATCTAAAATAAGTGAGTGAATTGATAACTATCCTGGTTTTCTTCTACTGCCGTTTCGCCTAATGCAATCACTTCATAATTTGCTTTAGAAAAAAGTTATCTATTCCCATGTTTTGAAAGCATCTATAAATTTTTTCTTCCGTATCAGCATCCAATCCAACCAACAGAGACAATAAAGCTGCACACTTTTTATATTCCGCATTCCATGATTTTTCTAAATTCATCCTATTTTCCACCTTTCGTGCTATTTATCCACAAAACTATAATAGATTTATGACGTTATAAAGCTATTGCAGGGAATGAATACGTTTCAGAAAACTATGAAACAGTGATTGAGCTTACGGCAATGGGATGGAAGTTCATGCTTTCAAGGTTCTTGATTGGTATTCCAGGTATTGCAGTCATTGCCTGCGTTACTGAAAAGTTATTGACAAAAGAAGAAAAGAATCTCATCTATGAGAAGGCAGCAGCAGACTAATAAAAACTGAATGAATAAATTAAGGCTTCCCATTTGACAGTGGAAGCCTTATATATAGTATAGAATAAATTTGATTTTCTTATCACTTCTTTACAGTGTCTACAAGCTTTTGCAATGGTTCCTTAAGCGTACTGAATTCAAGCCCTTTGGCGGATGAATAGTCCTTTATTGTTTTACCGGGGTCGGGAATTTTATCATTGATGATTTTTTCAATAGCTTCTTTTTTTACTCCCCAATCCATCAAATCTTTAAAGGTTGTGTTTCCTTTTATTATCCTGTCAGCCGTTGCATTTTCTGGTGAAGATGCAGATACAGAGAATGCTGCCGATACTTCCGGTAAAGCTACGGAGTATTTTTCGATGGATTTTATTTGCTCTTCGGTGAGTCTCGCTTTTGCTTTCAATATTTCTACAGCTGTTTTCGGAAGATAGGTGTCTTCCTCCACCTCTATCGGAAGCCCTTTATACAATGCGACAAAATAGCGTACAGAACCCGTGCCTACTTCTTTTCCTTCTGCAGCAAGCAGCGCATACATGCTTTCAAGTTCTTTGCATTGGAAAGAAGCATATTTAGCGGGGTCCTCTACGCCAAAGGCCTTTCCAAGATCTTCAATAGGAATTTCAAAAGCATTGGATATATCATCGAAGGTATAGGAGCCGCGGATATCTGCAGGGTTATACTGGCCTGCAAATTCCCCGTCTTTATATTTGGCAGGAATTTTGTCATTAGTAGTTTTCCACATACCCAGCAAGGACGTTAGCGCAATACCGCCGAAAATAAATACCAATGTGATAACGGCGACATGTATGGATTTTAGTTTCATTCATTCTTTCCCTCCCTTATTGATAATTCTACAGTGCCTGCAACAGGACACGTATTTTCGGAAGTACACTTCATGCAGCTGATGCATTGATGGTTAAGCACTCTTGCGCTGGTAGAGACAGAAATGTTCATGGGACAGGCTTTGTCGCATGCCTTACAGTTGATACAGGCAGTTGAAGTTCTTCGGATCTTGAACAGTCTGAACAGGTTGAAAATTCCGAGAACAGCTCCGTAGGGGCAGGCATACTTGCACCACGGCCTCTCAACAAACAAAGAAAGCAAAATAGTAACTCCAAGCACAATCAAAGCGGTTACAGATACTTCATCCGACCAGAAATTGAACAGTGCGTAGTAAGGATCTACATCCTGGAACATCAATTTAGCAGTTATAGCTGTTTTATAGATCACCAGCAATAATATAATGTAGCGGATAAACCTTAGATATTTGTCAAAATTATTTGGAATAAGTTGGTTGTACTTCTTTTTGAATATTTTTCTCCCCAGCTTTCCAACCCATTCTTGAAATGTTCCGAAAGGGCAGACCCAACCACAGATTACCGGACCAAACAAGATAGCAAGCATAAAAGCGATAAACATGAGAATAAAAGAGGATTCGTGAATTTTCTGTACAAACGTTCCTACCGTAGCAAACTTATAAATAGAAACCACTCCCCCAAAAGGACAGATAGCGTGAAGTGAAGCTTCAGACAGGAACGGGATTGCCAGACCTGCCTCTTTTAAAATTTGATTGAGGCTGATGAGTGCTACCAATATGAAGAAAAAGCTTTGCACAGCGGTGCGGTACCATGGTCTTGTCTTTTTGCGAGTTCTTGCTGTTGGGGTTGAGCTTTTACTAAGCATTTCCTGCGGCATAGATATGGCTCCTTTCAATAACTATTTTTTCAAACTGTTTTCAAAAGCACTTAGATGATTTTTAGACGCATCTCTAAGTTCGACAAAAACAGATTTTATATCTTCCGGAAGCTTTTCTTTCAGAAAACTTTCGTACATGGCAATATTGTCTATTTCTGACTGCACCCCGGTTTTTAAAGCTTCCTCAATACTTTTTGGATGCACCACATAATTATTGGCCGTATTATCGGGAAGGGAAACATTATATTTTTCGAATAAAGGCTTTAAAAGCTCAATGTGCTTTTCTTCCGCCTTGATAATATTGCTAAAGGGCCTTTGATCTCCAAAGTTTTTGAGAATATAATCATATTCTGCATGCGCAAGATATTCATCCTGAATAGCATAGGTCAGCATCTTCTCAAGTGTTAAGGCTTGATCCTCTTTTGCTCCTTTTGAACCGAAGTTTACAGTTTCCTTTTTTACACTGTCTTCGGTAGAAGGTGTGCTTTCTTTATTGACAGTAGAATTTTGAGAAGAGCAGGCAACAGTTGACATAACTAACAGGGAAAGAATTATAAACATAGATAATTTGATGCTTTTTATCATTTTCTTCAACTCCTTTATGTTTTTGGTTTATTTTAATGATATGGCTAAATTGTGATAAAAGTTTGATGAGAAGTTGAGTCCGTATAATTGTGTAAAAATATGAGTCTCTTAAAAAATAAAAGAGCCATATGAAAAACCCTCGGTTAGAATGAAGTTTGCAGACACCATTCTAGGGGAGGAGTTTTGTTATGGCTCAATACCAGATTAGCGTAGATTCCAAACTTTTGCAGCAGTTATTTTTAGGTAATTCTCAGGATGCCGGGGTGGCTGCGTTGTTAGAATCCGTATTGAACCAAGTGTTACAGGCTCAAGCTAGCGAACAACTGGCTGCAGAGCCCTATGAGCGGACGGAAGATCGGCAAGGGTATCGAAATGGTACCTACCCTCACCAACTCACAACACGTGTAGGAACCATCACTCTTCGAGTTCCTCGTATCCGTAATGGTAAATTCTCTACGGAGTTGTTTGCTCGATACCAACGGAGCGAACAAGCTCTTGTCTTGGCGCTGATGGAGATGGTCGTGAATGGGATTTCGACCCGCAAAGTGACCCAGATTACGGAGGAACTATGCGGTACGGAGTTTTCCAAGTCTACCGTATCCGATCTCTGCAAGCGATTGGATCCGATCGTAAACGCTTGGAACAATCGCAGTCTTCGTGATTCCCGGTACCCGTTTGTCATTGTCGATGCCCTGGTACTGAAGGTTCGTGAAGAAGGGCGTGTCCGTGCTCGTGGCGTGATGTTGGCTTATGGAGTAAATGCAGACGGCTACCGTGAAATCCTTGGACTCAAGCTTGGAGACAGCGAGTCGGAAGCAAGCTGGAGTGAATTCTTCTCTTGGCTCAAGATTCGCGATCTGCGTGGTGTGGATCTCATCGTTTCCGATCACCATGGCGGCTTGGTGCGGGCTATCCGAACTCACTTTCAAGGCGTGACTTGGCAGCGTTGCCAAACCCACTTTATGCGCAATATCCTGGATGCTACACCCAAGACGTTACAGGAAGAATTGTACCCGCGTGTACGTGCAATCTTGGATGCACCAGACATGGATACTGCCCGTATGTTGCTTCAGCAGGTTTTAGAGGCTTATGAGGCTAAAGCACCTAAAGCGATGTCGATTCTGGAAGCCGGTTTTGAGGATGCTACAGCAGTTCTTATGTTTCCTGAAAGATACCGAAAACGTCTGCGAACCACCAATGGGATGGAGCGCTTGAACGAGGAGATCCGCCGCCGTGAGCGAGTTATTCGCATCTTCCCAAACCGTGAGTCCGTCGTACGTCTGATTGGTGCTTTACTCATGGAAATTGATGAGAAATGGACGAGTGGAAAGAAGTATCTTGAAATGACCGAATATCTGGAATGGCAGCAAACTCAAGTACAAGAAAGGAAAACCGCTAAAGTAACACATATTCGCTAAGCTTCTTCTGGCCGAGGGAATTTACACACAAATTGGGACTTGATCTTGATGAGACAATGAAATAACGATGAAAATCTGATTGCTATCTATATGCCACAATTATACAATATTAGTTAATATACTTTAATAGACTGTTTGATGTATTGAGAATTATCATAATTTTGTCACATTTTAAGGTTAGAATACTATAAAACATAGAAGGGTTTACATGATTAAAAAAGGGAATGAATGAAAGGAAAGAAGGTGGATGGATTGGAGAAGGAAAAAATATTAATTGCAGATGATGAAGAAAGAATACGAGATATGATTAAAGAATATGTCAGTCTGGAGGGCTATGACATTGAGGAAGCCTCGGATGGCGTTGAAGCACTGAATCTTTTCAGGGAAAATAAATATTCGCTAATAATCCTGGATGTTATGATGCCGAAAATGGACGGGTGGAGTGTGTGCAGAGAAATCCGGAAAACCTCTCATGTGCCTATAATCATGCTGACAGCAAGGGGAGAAGAATACGATAAATTGTTCGGGTTTGAGCTGGGGGTGGACGACTATATTGTAAAGCCTTTCAGCCCGAAGGAACTGCTTGCCCGTATGAAAGCAATTATAAGAAGGAGCACTTTGCCGTTTCAGGACGCTCAAAGGGAGAATAAAGCTGTCTTTGAAGGCCTTGTCGTTGAGTTTGATTCACGGAATGTTTATGTCGATGGGAATATCGTCAGCCTTACACCAAAAGAGTATGAACTGCTGAATTTCTTTGTCAGGCATCCCAATAGGGTATTTTCAAGAGAGCAGCTTCTTACAGAGGTTTGGGGCTATGATTTTACCGGAGATGATAGGACTGTGGATACCCATGTAAAAATGCTCCGCGAAAGCCTGGGCCATTACAGGAAATTTATTGTGACTGTTTGGGGAACAGGATATAAGTTTGAAGCTGGAGGCAGAAAATGAAAAGTATAGGTTTAAAGCTCTGGACTGGAATGATGGCGCTTGTTATGATTGTACTGGCACTTTTATGGCTTTTCCAGATTGTATTTCTTGAAAGCTTTTATACCGGCATGAGAGTATCGGATATAAAAAATGAAGGTGCTTCCATTGCCAAATTGCTTGGCGAGGGAAGTAAAGCCGAGTTTGAAAATAAGGCGGACGCTTTTGCATTTAATAACAACTTGAGCATCGAGCTTGTAGACTTGAGTGGGAATATTGTATATACAACAGGATCAACAGGCTTCGGCGGACAAATGCCAATGATGAGAAACAGAGAAAGGGTTGAGGCTTTTCAGGAAGTTCTTTCTGGAAAGGAAGTAACCGTCCCCTTATCTCATCCCCGGTTTGGAAATAAGTTCATGCTGATTGGCCTCCCGGTAAAAATATCCGGAGAATTAACGGGCGTGCTTTTTATAAACATGCCATTGGCTCCAGTTGAGGATACGGCCTCAATATTAAAAAAACAGCTTCTATTTATAACATTGATTTTGCTTGTTGCAGCAGTGATGATTTCATACATGATTTCCAGAACATTTACAAAGCCGATACTTGAGATTAAGAAGGTATCTGAAAAGATGGCTTCCGGCGATTTTTCCGACAGGATAAAATCCAGGAGCAAGGATGAAATCGGCAAACTGGCAGAAACAATCAATTATATGGGACAGGAGCTTTCTAAAATCGAGCAGCTTCGCAAAGACTTGATTGCCAATGTATCTCATGAGCTTCGGACACCGTTAAGCCTGATCCGCGGCTATGCCGAGACCATAAGGGATGTCAGCGGAAACGTTCCCGAAAAACGTGAAAAACAGCTTGATATTATTATTGAAGAATCAGAACGGCTAAGCAAGATTGTGGATGATATTCTCAACTTTTCACAGATGCAGGCAGGATACCTGAACTTAAACCCAGGACGGTTTATGATCAACAAAACAGTAGAGGATGCAGTTAAAAGATATGATATTTTAAGTGAGAAGACAGGTATTAAAATTATATTCGAAAATACCGGGGACATAAAGGTAACAGCTGATGAGCCGAGAATAGAACAGGTATTGTATAATCTTATCAATAACGCTTTCAACCACACACCGGAAGGAGGAAGCATAACGGTTAAAGTAATTGACGGTCAACACACTGTCAGAGTCGAGGTGTCGGATACTGGAACGGGCATCTCGGATGAGGACATCAAACATGTGTGGGACAGGTATTATAAAGCAGACAAAACAAGTGGAAGGAAAATGGTGGGTACAGGGTTAGGACTTGCTATCGTAAAAAGCATACTTGAGGCCCATAAGGCTTTATATGGTGTTGAAAGCAAAAAAGGAGCCGGAACTACATTTTGGTTTGAGCTCCAGAAATAAATCAGTGTTTACATTGTTTTAATCAATATTTCACCATTCTTTTAATGTTCTATCATACTTCTATCACAATTGCTCCTTATAATGAAAACATAATCTAAATCAAACAAAACAAAATTATAAGGAGTGTGGATTTTATGAAAAACTTAAAGAAAATTATTGCAGCAGTAACAGTGGTAGGTATGCTTGGAGCGTCCGGCGCTGCTTATGCAGCAACAGTAAAGACACCTGCAGAAATTGCATCCGAATTGACAGGGAAAACTGTTGAGGACCTCTACAAGGAGCGTGCTTCAGGAAAAACTTACGGTACCATTGCAAAAGATGCCGGAAAACTTGAAGAATTCAAGGCACAAATGCTGGAACAGAAGAAAGCTATCCTTGACCAGCGTGTAAAGGATGGAAAGCTTACGCAGGAACAGGCCGATGAAATATACAATGCAATTAAGAACAACCAGGCTAACTGTGATGGAACCGGTAGCGCCGCAATTGGCAGAAAATATGGTGCAGGCTTTGGACTGGGAAGCGGCATGGGTAATGGACAAGGTGCCGGCAGAGGTGCAGGAATGCGTAATGGCTATGGAATGGGAGCAGGAAGAGGTATGAACAGGTAGACACCCCTCTATAAGATACCCATTACCGGGAGAGCGGATGATGAATTCTCTCCTGGTAATGGGTATCAATTTATCTACTCTTTTTCTTTTTTAATGACATTATAGCTTCAAAGATTTGCAATATCGGAATGATCATGGTAGTTCAGGCTAGTTTTCCACAACGTTGAGAGTACATTTTATCAATCCGTATTTTAATCCGAGAGTACTAAAAAGGTAGAAATAAAATAAAAAGCTGCTAACAACAGATGTTAGCCAACAGCTTGAGAATTATATTATTTTCACAAATGTAGCTGTTTTACATAGCTTTTTTGATCATGTCTTCAATTTCTTAAACTGACCTAAAACCGACCATCTGCTTTTTACTTTTCCGTCATATTTTTTAGCTAATTGATCAAGAATTGGTGCTACAGCACGGCAGGGGACCGCACCATGGTGCCCAGAAATCAGCAAGCACAGGGGACTGAAGAATTTTCTACTTCCTGTTGAAAGTTATTTGAGTCAACATGGATGATATTTGTAGATGTCATTGTGAATTTTCCCCTTTTATCTTTTATAATATTTTTTTGTCTGATGCTGAATATTTCTTAGAGTGGGCAGTTCACTGCATGGGTCATCATGAACCCTTCCATGGTTCACCAAATAAACAGACTGCCCCCTTGGTGTAAAAGTAAGGTTTTTCAGAGTTACCCCATCCCTGATTTCAAAAAATACATGTTGCTGCTCTTGCCCCCGTTCTCACGCCATCGCTGCTCCTTGCAAAGATAACCGCTCTTTTCAAGGTCTGCGATGGCTCTTTTTACGGTGCTCCGTGACAGCTTCAGTTCTGCGGCGATGGTACCGATCGCCGGATAGCATTTGCCGTCCCTGTCCGCCCTGTCACGAAGGTACATGTAGACGGCTACAGCCCTATGGGGAAGCTCTGATGCATAAAGCGATTCAAAATA
>CAYZDF010000098.1:0-8043 GCA_964477085.1 uncultured Gracilibacteraceae bacterium
TATCCCCCCTCTGGAGGATATTATATAACAAAATTTAAATGACGCAAAGTACTAGCTCAGTTGCCAATTTAATATTAAGAAATGCTGCCATTGACAAACAAAGCGCATTAACTATCTTCGCCACTCATCTTAATACAACTGTTCCTAAGAATAGTTTTAGCAATATCAGTTACCATTTTGATTTCTTGCTGACTGTGACCTTGTAATATGTAAATCAATTCATCCAGTTCCGGATTTTCACTAGGCATATAATCCTTAACCAAATAATCTAAACTAGCATTTAGAACTTCTGCTATATGGATTAAAGTTTCGAGACTTAATTTTCTTTCTCCCCGCTCTATCTGTCCAAGAAATGAAGCTGAAATATTGGCTCTTTCAGCTAACACTTCTTGGGTTAATCCTCTATTTAATCGTTCCTGTTTTATTCGTTCTCCGATTATGCTGTAATCCACAACCTCAACCCCTTTAATAGTAACTATAAAGGTTGGTCTAAGCTTAATTAACACTCTATAAGCTTTATTTAATATTGCTATTAGCTGTTATATGTTTTATACTATTGTCTGTAATGGAAATATTATACTTTTTAAGTCAATACAGCCGAATAAAAGGAAGATGACTAATGAGAATAGCAATTTATGCCAGGTCAACAAATAAAGACGATGTAATCATTCAAATTGAAAATTGTATAAGATATATCACAAATTGGAAGCCAACGGCACAATTTGAATTATTTACTGAGATTGTGGAAGGCATACAGAGCCTTGAGAACTGTGTAGAACTACAAAAGCTTATCAATGAATCTACCTGTCTCGATGCTATAGTTGTATCCAATCCCCTATGCCTCTTCCCTCATATTATGGACCAATCTTTTGCCGTTTATAAAAAGATTGGAGGGCATAAAATTCATTACGCATTTAATACTTGAAATCAACAGTTAATAAAATAATTCCAGGCAGATAATAAAAATAACTCTAGATAATTCTAGAGTTATTTTTATTAATATTCATTTGACCGAATTTTGACCGAATACTTAGAGATATTTATAGGATATTTATAAAGAATTATAATTATCGTCCAGCCTCACATAATTTTACTCTTCTCGGAATCCCTTAAATACGCTTGTTTCAACGCATTTATTTGTTTTAACTTATTTAGAATTATTCTAAAATGGTGGGTTTGAGAGGACTCGAACCTCCGACCCCTGCGATGTCAACGCAGTACTCTAACCAGCTGAGCTACAAACCCATAAATGGTGCCGAAGACCGGAATCGAACCGGTACGAGGGGTAAACCTCGCGGGATTTTAAGTCCCGTGCGTCTGCCAGTTCCGCCACTTCGGCTTGTGGAGGCGGCACCCAGATTTGAACTGGGGAATAAAGGTTTTGCAGACCTCTGCCTTACCACTTGGCTATGCCGCCAAAAATATTAAATGGAGCGGGTGACGAGATTCGAACTCGCGACTTTCACCTTGGCAAGGTGACACTCTACCACTGAGTTACACCCGCAGATAGAATGGTGCCTCAGGACGGAATCGAACCGCCGACACGAGGATTTTCAGTCCTCTGCTCTACCAACTGAGCTACCGAGGCAAACATGGCGACCCCGATCGGACTTGAACCGACGATCTCCTGCGTGACAGGCAGGCATGTTAACCACTACACCACGGGGCCATATATGGTGGGCGATGACAGGATCGAACTGCCGACATCCTGCTTGTAAGGCAGGCGCTCTCCCAGCTGAGCTAATCGCCCATCGTTACTGTGACGAATTATAGTATACACAAATATCAATACTGTGTCAAAGAGTTTTTCATTAAAATAACATAGTAATTATTGTCTCAATAACCATTTGATTTTATTAAACGTAACGTATTTTTATTGTGCTTAATATTAAATATGATCTATTAATAAAATAATAATCGCACGACTTTCAAAGGAGCACGATTATTTATTCTTGTCTATTGATTTTTAATATTTATTATTTAAAAATGCCAGTATGCTCTCTCTAACTATCTTTGCAGCCAAAATTGCTGTGCGCTCACTATAGTCTAACTGCGGACATACTTCCACCAGATCAAAACCGACAATGTTCAATTGTCCCAAGAGATGGATGGCTTGAATAATCTCTCTAGAAGTACACCCTCCTGGCTCCTGAGTTCCTGTACCAGGAGCAAATGCTGGATCAACAACATCTATATCCAAGGACATATAAACTGGCTTTCCTTTAATTTCTGATAGAACCTTTTTAAGAGGTTCCAGGACTTCCATAGGATACATTCTGGTATTGGCCTGTGCAAAGTCAAATTCTTCTTTTATCCCAGATCGAATTCCAAATTGGAAGACTTTCCCCGGCCCAAGTATCTCTGCAGCTTTACGCATGACGGTAGAGTGGGATCGGTCTTCACCATAAAAATCCTTTCTCAGATCCGCATGAGCATCAAAATGCACAACATGAAGATCATTGAATTTTTTATGGAATGCTTTGATAACTGGATAGCTAACCAGATGTTCTCCTCCCAAGAAGATAGGAAATTTACCATCTTCAAGTAGAATATCGGCAGCCTCTTCAATCATGTCTAAAGAAGCTCCGACATTGCCAAAAGGAAGACCTAGGTCTCCAAGGTCGGAGTAACTGTAATCAGTTAAGCTCCGGTCTAAATACAAACTATAATCTTCAATCGCAATAGATACATTTCTTATAGCTAAGGGGCCACTCCTGGCTCCTGGTCGATAACTAACTGTATAATCCATGGGAAGACCAATGATAGCAGCCCTGGCTTCTTCGTAAGAAGATTGAGCACCGATAAACAATCCCTGTTTTTCAATTAGCTCATCGAGTTTTCTCTTAACCATTTAAGCTACCTCAAAAATGTTTGTCTGTGTTGTCTTGTTCTAGCTTATAACCAATAACTGCTAATTGGTAGATACTTTTTCTTCCCCAATAATCTCATTATAACTAATAGATCGTGTATGCCTTGTATGTGACCATTCTTTACGATTTCGATGTAAGAAACCGACAAAAATAATCGGAATCCAGCTATACATGAATATAGGATAGACAATAAGACCCCAATAAGCTTTCCAGGGAATACGATCTAAGAACAAAGCGATTGCTGGAAAAACAGTAATTGCACCAGATATGAGCTGCCAACTTGTCGGATGGACATATTCAATGAAGATGTTCGTATAATGGGGTTCGAGGAAGGTCATGGCTTGGATTAACAAGAAGATTGTTGCAATCATTGTAAAATAGGGTTGGAATAGATGCAAAGAAGCATCTATATACATCCACTTTCTTTCTCTAAATCCTTTAATAATGAGGAAAAGTAGATATCTCCCTGCTACATCCACCTGGCCCTGAGCCCAACGTTTCCTTTGGCGACATGATTGCATGAAGGTAAGAGGCTTTTCATCGTATACGACTGCGTCATGTGCCCAACCAGTTTTTATTCCGTGGGCTAATGCCTTCATCGTAAATTCTAAATCCTCTGTGAGAGAGTGTGCACCCCATCCCAGCTTCTTAAGTATATCATAGGAGATACACATGCCCGTCCCTGCTAAAGTGCTGGAAATTCCTAGATTATAACGAGCTAACTGGATCAATCGGTTCATGAGCCAAAATGCAATTGAAAACGTATTGGTAACCCACGTATCATAAGGATTTTTGGAATCAATATAACCTTGAATAATTTTTTCTCCCTCACAGAGTTTAATATTCATCTCCTGCAAGAAATTTCTCTTAACAAGATTATCGGCATCAAATATAACAAAAGCGTCATATGTTTGTTTTAAGGCAAAAACTTTAGCAAATAACCACTCGAGAGCATACCCTTTACCCCGTTTGGTATCATTAAAACGTTGATACACTGTCGCTCCTGCTTTCCTGGCAAGCAGAGCAGTCTTATCCGTACAATTATCAGCAACGACGAAGATATCAAAGAGCTCTTTAGGATAATCTAAGTTTTTAAGGTTTTCGACGAGAGGTGCTATGACAGATTCTTCGTTATGAGCTGCAACGACAATCGCAAATTTATTAACCGGTTGGAAATCTTTTCTTTCTGGTTTTCTTCTCATCCCGATTAGGGAAAGTGTAAAGTAGTATAGGGTGACAAATATAATCAGAACCTGAACAGAAATCATTATTATATTAAAAATTTGCCCTAACAGGCTGGCATATGTTTCCAAATTACAAACCCCCTCAGTTTATAGATTTTAGCAGATATTATACCAACCTGCAATAAAACTTGTACAATATCTTAATATCTTTCTTTTTTCTCTATTATTAACCACGATTATTGACAGTAAAAGCCACACATCATGATCAACAACCATGATCGTTTATATTCCTATGATTTATTCCAGCTAATCATTTCATCTCGCTGTAATATCCTAAGAATTTACCTTCTCCTTCTGGAGAATCGTAAAAATAGAAAAACAATGATTGAAATGATAAATATCATTAAAACGATACTAATCTTTAAAGCGAAGAAAACAGATGACCAATAAGCACCTGCAACTTGAGTGCCACTTACTAGCGGCATCATGTTCCTAAATAGTGCTGCAAAAGCCTGACCGATTATAATCGTCAGGATAATTCCTGATGTTATTAACAGTATTCCCACTACACCAACGGGACTATCCAACCGCCATTTTTTAACAGTATGTCTTCTCCACCAGTAGTATTCGATAAGCAATTCACGACGAATACGTTCCCACATAAGTCGTCACCTCATTACAGCTTATGAAATTGACTGGTATGAAAGAATCATGACCATATAATTAGTCATAGTTCATTTTAAACTTCATCCAAAATCGCCAGGACAAATTGAACCGCTCGTTCCATTTCATCAATTTTGACATATTCTTCGTTGGTATGGGCGTTAGCATACCCTACACTCAAAGTAACACATGGGACACCCTTGGTACTCAGAATATTAGAATCCATTCCTCCCCCTGTAGCATGAAGTGAAACGTCTATACCAAGCTTTTCTCCAGCTTTGTAAGCACCTGTGATGGCAGGATGACCCGGGCTTAACTTTAAAGCCTCATAAGCAAGTTCTTTATGATATGAAAAACCTGCCCGGTGCTGTGTAGTGACTTCTTCGAACTTACGTACAATCTTTTGTGTTTCTCTCTCAAGCTTCTCTTTGTCACGACTTCTGACTTCAGCCTTTATCTCAACCCTGTCAGGTACAATATTACGCCCTTTTCCTCCCGTTATTATTCCAAAGTTGCTTGTCGTTTCCTCATCTATTCTTCCAGACTCTATTGCAGCAATAGCTTTTGATGCAACCACTATGGCGTTAATCCCTGTCTCAGGTGCTACTCCAGCATGAGCAGCTTTACCTTCTACGATAAGATCTAAAATAATATGATAAGGTGAAGAATTAATCAGGGCACCAACTGGGCCGTCTGAATCAAGCACATAGCCATACTCAGACTTCAAAGGAAAATCTAAGTACTTGGCCCCGATAAGTCCTACTTCTTCTTGAACCGTAAACAGTACTTCTACTGGACCATGGTTGAATTCCACTGACTGATGTTTGAGTATGTCCATAACTCCCAGAATTACAGCGATTCCTGCTTTATCATCTGCACCTAAAACAGTCTTACCATCACTATAAATAATTCCATCCTTCTCCTGGGGTATCATTCCTTCGGTATCGATAATTGTATCCATATGAGCTGCCAAGAGAATAGTGGGTTTCGCTAAATTTCCAGGATAGGTGGCAATAATGTTTCCCGTGTCGCTTCCAGTTAAAACTGAGGAATTATCCTCCGACACTTCAGCCCCAAGCTCTCTGAGTCTGTTTTTGAGATATTTAGCCAGATTTCCTTCTTTCTTTGATGGGCTATTGATTTTGGCAAGTGTAATAAACTCATCCTTAACATTGATCAACATTCTAAAACCCCCGGAATATTTTCTTCTAAGTATAGACGTTAAAAGATGCCCCCTTCTTTTTCTAATTACTTCCTAAATTTATATTTTTTCTTATCCTTATAATTCAACGAAAAACTCTTCAATATGTAAAGTAACTAAGTAAAATATTCTTAAATTTCATTTATTACCTTTCATTCAATTTTTTTATTTTTCAATTTACTCAAAGACTTACTTATAAATCCAGGTTGTAAATGTATCATTTGTAAATTGGTTGTTTTACAACTGCGAAATCTAAATTAATAATTCACAAGGAGAACAAGTGGTTATCTTAGTTTCAGCCAGAAAAGAAGCAGAAATAGCTAAAGAACAAGCTGAGAAATTAGCAATGTGTTGATTACTTAATGGGGGATACTTAATCTTCGTTACTTAATAGTATTCTTTTAGAAGTAAAGATTAGGTGCCTTTTTCTTGATTAACCTTCACTTTCCCAATTCTTAACTCTTTCTACCGCTTTTTGCCATCCTCTATAATACCTGTTTCTTGATTCTTCTGGCATCTCAGATTCGAAAGTACGATCAATATTATACTTTCCAATTAATTCTTTTTCATCGATCCAAAAGCCAGTTGCCAACCCTGATAGATAGGCTGCACCCAGAGCAGTTGTTTCGATACAACTCGGCCTTTCTACTTTTACTCCTAAAATATCGGCTTGAAACTGCATCAATAGATTATTAACGACTGCTCCGCCATCAACTTTAAGCACCTTAAGTTTGATACCGGAATCATTTTCCATCGCCGTTAAGACATCTTTGGTCTGATAGGCAATCGATTCGAGAGCAGCACGAATAATATGATTTTTACTATTACCACGTGTAAGGCCAAAAATTGCTCCTCTAGCCCTCATATCCCAATGCGGTGCACCTAGGCCAGTAAAAGCTGGAACAACATAAACACCGCCATTATCTAATACCTTGGAAGCAAAGTATTCTGAATCAGAGGCTGCTTCAATGAGTTTAAATTCGTCTCTTAACCATTGTACCACTGCTCCTCCAATGAAGATACTACCCTCCAAAGCATAATTTACTTTGCCATTAATCCCCCAAGCAATCGTCGTTATTAGTCCTGAACAAGAGTTGACTAGTTTCTTCCCCGTGTTCATCAGCATAAAACAACCTGTACCATATGTATTCTTTGACATTCCAGCCTCAAAACACATTTGGCCGAATAAAGCAGACTGTTGATCACCAGCGATACCTGCAATAGGAATTTTATAACCGAAAAAAGGCCGTGGATCGGTTTCACCATAAATATGACTTGATGGTTTAACTTTTGGTAAGATTGAATAAGGAATATCTAACTCCCGAAGTATTTCTTCATCCCACTCTAGTTCTCTGATATTAAACAGGAGAGTACGTGAAGCATTAGAATAGTCTGTTACATAAATTTTACCATATGTGAGTTTCCACACAATCCAAGTATCTATCGTCCCAAAAAGTAATTCTCCACGATTAGCTTTTTCTCTCGCACCTTCAATGTTATCGAGAATCCATTTAACCTTGGTTCCGGAAAAGTATGCGTCTATTACTAGCCCCGTCTTCTCTCTGATTTTATTATCTAAGCCTTTCGACTGGAGTTCATCACATATCTGGGTGGTTCTTCGACACTGCCATACAATCGCTTTATAAATTGGTTTTCCCGTATTACAGTCCCAAACTATAGTTGTCTCTCTCTGATTCGTAATACCAATTGATACAATTTCCTGAGGATTTATGCTATAACGTGCAAATAATTCAGCTATAACTCCCATCTGGGTACTCCAGATTTCCTCAGCATCGTGTTCGACCCAGCCAGGTTTGGGAAAATATTGAGTAAACTCTTTCTGAGTTATTCCAATAATTCTACTATTTCTATCAAAAAGAATAGCCCTGCAGCTTGTAGTTCCTAGATCAAGAGCTAAAACATATTTTTTATTCATGTTATTCCCCCTTTGCTTATAACTTCGATAATAAAATCATACTATTATAAATTGAAATATTAAAGACTCCAGAACACCCGAGTAAATTAATACAAAGAGACCACCTTTTTTCAAGGTAGTCTCATAATTACCTGGGCCGCTCCTTGCCCTCCTTGGCACCGCGGCACTCACCACATCCTGTGGTTCGCA
>CAYZDF010000099.1:0-7769 GCA_964477085.1 uncultured Gracilibacteraceae bacterium
AGTATCTATAAGATATTTAAAAATATAAGTTTTCCAAGTGGGAAAGTTGAGTTATTAAAATGAAGAAGCTGACGATGCTTGGATGTTCGGGGGTATAATCCTAAATCGAATAAAAACGAAGCGATCTAACAGGTTAGATCGCTGGGAACCGTCGATATGAATATTTTTTCGATTTCCTCCGGTGGCATTGGACGGTGGAAATAATAGCCCTGAGCACCGAAGCACCTGTTGCTGCTTAAGAATTCGACTTGATTTTGGGTTTCTACTCCTTCGGCGATAATCTCCAGACCGAGATTTTCAGCCAGGTGGATGATGGCCTTCACGATAGCGCGGTTTTTTTCATCGGCTTCAATGCTATGCACAAAGTTCATATCCATTTTCAGGCGGTCGATGGGTAAATCTTTCAGCCTGGTTAAAGAGGAGTATTCTTTACCAAAGTCGTCAATCGAAATTTTGATCCCTAATTGTTTTAAGTCCTGCAAAACCCGGACGATATGATGGTCTTCCCCAATCGCCGAGCCTTCGGTGATTTCTAATTCCACAGCCTGCGGTTCAAGTCCCGTTTCACGGAGGATATTATCTATCTGACGGGTAATCGCGGGGTTGCGCAGCTGATGGGCGGAAATATTTACAGATATGCGAAACGGAGGATAGCCCTTATCCCGCCACATGACACTTTGCTGGCAAGCTGTTTTCAGCACCCACTCGCCGATCGGGTTAATCATCCCGCTTTGTTCGGCAATCGGGATGAAGAGAGCCGGGGATATCATTCCTAAGTCAGGATGGTTCCATCGCAGCAAAGCTTCCAGGCCAATGATTTCAGCATTAGGCAGACGGACCTGAGGTTGGTAATGAACCGACAATTCATTCCGATCCAAGGCCCGGAATAGGCTGTTGGTCAGGGTCATTTTATGGCGCACTTCCTCTTTGAGCTGAGAAGAACAGAGGGCATACTGGTTTTTACCTTTTTCTTTGGCCTTATACATGGCGATATCGGCGTTCTTAATTAAGGTTTGTGTATCCGGTCCGTCAAATGGGTAGAAGGCTATCCCGGCACTTGCTGTCACAAAGAATTCCTGACCTCTTAATACCGCCGGTTCTTGGAATAAGGCCATGATATCCTCGGCAACTGCGATAACCTGCTCATAGCCGGCAACATAATCCAGCAGAATCAAAAATTCATCCCCGCTAAAACGGCCGATCGTACCTTTTTGGGCGGTACATGCCGATAGTTTATGTCCGACTTGGGTGATTAACTCGTCCCCGCCTTCATGGCCCAGGGTATCGTTCACCGTTTTAAGAGAATCAAGATCAAGGAAAATCACCGCCAGCATGTGAGGCATTCGGTTGGCCTGCCGGATCGCTTGTGCCACCTTGTCCCATAACAGCACTCGGTTGGGCAGGTTGGTTAAATGATCAAAGTAGGCTAATTGCTGAATATCTTTCTCCGCTTGAACTTTGGCCAGCGCGTCGCCCAAAATGTTGGCGATGACTTTGAGGAGTTCAAGCTGGTCATCACGCCATTTTTGAGGAGAATCCAGAGTATCGAGTCCGGCTAAAGCCAAAAATTCACCTTTGGCACTAATCGGCAGGTAAATCGGATTGTTTTTCATGGTCGTTTCCCGGTCAGTCTCTTTGTGCAGGGACCAGGAAAAGGGAAGGGCAGCGGGAGATTGCTCGCGCGCCTGTGAATAAATCCAGACCCTGTCCAGTTCAAAAAACCTTCCGCATTCTGCCAAGGCCTGGTTGATTTTTTGTTCTAAATTGTTTTGATTGACGGCAAAGAGATCCGCGGAAATTTTAGAGACCAACTTCTGCTGTTGCATCTGCGTGGCGTTTTCTTGTAATTTGCGGATATACAGTTTATTCACATAGGAAGCCAGCCAAAGAAATACAAGAAAGAAAAAGATTCTTAAAAAATAGTCTTCGGCGTCTACGTCAATGGCAGCCTTTGGCGCTATGAGCCAGAATAAAAGCTGGGTAGAGAGAATGGAAACCCCCAAGGCTGCTAAGATCAGGCGGTTATTGAGCACCATGGCAAAAATGATAAACATCACAGGAAACACCCAAACCGTAATACTACAGGTTTGAATAAACCGTAAAGTAAAAAGAGGAATGGCCAGCACGCCTGCCACGACATAAACAAAATCTTTTTTGTTTTCTGCTATTGGCGACCGCTTAACGAAAAATATAATCAGTCCTAATAAAAAGATTGCGATACTTGTCAGTATAACTGACGCTAAATTCTCCGCTCTTTTAAACAGAAAGAAGGCGGCCAGGTTAATGAAGCTGGAGGCAAACAAGGCAAAGCCCAAATAACTGATAATATTGCCACGGGTCGAATCATTTAAGATAATCACTTCCGTAGTAACGGTTTCTTCCGCCTTCATCAGTCCGTATCTGTGAATAGCGCAGTAAACGAAGGTCATCGACATGGTGCAGAGGAAAGGAGCCAGTTGGGGAAGGGGGATTTTCAAAAAAGTAACGGCCACGATGTCCGTCACCGTTGTTAAGATTAATGTGCCGGTAATCCAGAATTGAATAAGCAGGGCTTTTTTTCTATCCTTCGGGTGAGAGGCTTTTCTTCCCCAAGACCAAATCAACCCGACGCTGAGAATGGAAAAAATGAAATAATAATAATTAAAGAAAGCGTTAAACCCACTATCCGGTACATTGATCCAGCCGTTCACCGAATGAATTAACTTATAATTTGCTTCCGCGGTAGGGGAGATCCCATACATATAAAGGGTCACGACCGACGGGAAATAAAGCAGAGGGTACAGCCACCATTGGCCAAGCAAGCCTTTTTTACCGGTCAGAATGAGACTGAAATGGAGCAGGATGCTGAAAAACGTCCCCCAGCCGGCGACAGAGAGCCTGCGCCAGATCAAGCTCAAGGCTTGAGTGGGGGCGGAAACGCCAAAGGAAAATCCCCAAGCCCATATACTCAAGGAAATACATAAGGCAAGGAAAGCCTTGTTCAATCTGGCTTTCGGGTTAAGGTAAAGTGTATAAACTCCAAGAAAGGTACTGAGTACACCCGAAAAGAAAAATATTATTGTAAAAAAGTCTGATGATTCCATATCGCCCTTCTCTGTTCACTGATGAAAATACTGCTAAGATCAGATTTGCATCGGCCTTATCGACATTAGTCATTCTTAAATTTGGATTTAACAAAATATTCTACGGTTAACTATAATTTCCTTTTTCTAAAAGAAAGAAAATGAGGCCAAAATCTACTAATAAGGCTTGAAAAACGTTTGGCTGCCGTGTCTGTTCGGTGTCATCTTTATTGAATAAAGCATATAGTATTAATGCCTCGTATAGTTCATCCGTAGTGGTGTGGATGTAAAAGGACCGGCTGTCAGTTGACAGCCGGTCCGCATTTTTCGTCTTATCTCTTGATGTTATATGAGTATACTATTCATTTCCACCAGTATGGTATTGATTTGGCATAAAACGTCATTGCGGTAAGACTGGATGGTGGTAATCTCAGCGAAGGCAGCATCCATGGCCGCATAATCTTTTTCCTTGATAAGCTCTTTGTATTCATCTAATACTTCTCTGATCTGGCCTTTGCTCTCTTTCAAGGAATCGATCAGTTCTTTAATCTGAGCATTATAGTCCTTTAATTGGGCGATAGTTTCGTCAGGAAGAGTTGAGCCGCTGTCTTTCAGTTCTTTAAGTTTTAAAGCCAGGTCTAAGTGCAGCTGATTATTCTGCTCGATCATGGTGATATTGGCTTCACGGTTGGCAAGGGCTGCCAGTCTTTTCTCGGCTAAGTCTTTGCGGAATGCTTCAAACTCATCTTTCTTGCTGGCCAGCTCTGCCTGTCTTTCTTGATTGCGGATTTTTAATTCTTCGATGCGCTGTTGTCTTTCATCTAAGGTCTCAATCCGTCTTTCAAGTCTCCCTGGATCATCGGAGGCAGCAGCAAACGCGGAAGTACTCATCACCAGGGTAAAGACAAAGAGTAGGGCCAATACCATTATTCTTTTCATATCACAATACCTCTTCTCATTATTTTTTATTACTATTTTTCTGAGAATATCTTGTGTCTTACATACTTGTTCCATATGGATCCTTCATTCTAGTAAACACTATGGGGTCGGGATGGTTAATTCCTCATTTGTCACATTTTCCAGGCTTTTGACGACCTCGTTTAAACTTTTGAGTGTAGCATCTAATGATGTGATCTGGTTTGATGTGGCGACCTGGTCTGCACTGCTGTTCTTAGCCGGCGTGCTTTGTTGTGGGGTATTCTTATCTGAAGAATTTTGGTTTGCTTCCGGTTGTTTTTGTTCAGATGTTAAACTTTTTGGGGGAGTTGATTGAAATTGTTCTGATCGGGCTTTGGCAGTATCTTTTCCGGAGCAGCCGGTAAGCGAGAGAACTATCAAGACTGTCAGAAGGAATATTCCTATTTTTTTCATTTGTTCACCTCCTGTCTTTTGTCTTTATCTTAGCTCAGGCCGTTAGTGCAAAACAAAGGTCAAACTGTGGCAAATCTGTGGCAATTCTTTTTATCTTCAATAAAATTAGCTACAATGGGAGAGAAGGATGTGATAGGGGATGAAAAAGCTGATTTACATTGCGGATGATGATGAAAATATCCGCAATTTAATTGAAATGTTTCTGACAAATGAAGGCTTTGAGGTTCAGTCTTTTGCCAATGGAGATGACTTACTGAATCTGTTTTTACGAAAGCCTGCTGACTTGGTGATCCTCGATATCATGATGCCCGGAACGGACGGACTGACTATATGTACTCAGATTCGAAGCCACAGCAATGCGTTGATTATTATCGTATCCGCCAGAGATAATGAAATCGACAGGATAACAGGAATAACCCTGGGATCGGATGACTACCTGACAAAACCTTTTTCACCGATGGAACTGGTTGCCAGGGTGAAAGCCTTGTTTCGCAGACTCGAACTGCTTACCGGCGGCGCTCCACGGGATATCCTGACAGTCGGTACTCTTAAGGTAAATGCTGCCACCAGAGAGGCAGAGGTCAACGGCCAGGCCTTTGAAATGACGCCGACTGAGCTAGCCTTAATGGTCTATCTGATGCAGAATAGCACCCGGGCGGTTTCCCGTGATGAACTGCTGAAAAATGTTTGGAAATTTGACTTTGAGGTTGATTCCCGCGCTACCGATGACGTGGTCAAACGGCTGCGCAAAAAGCTTACAGCTGCAGATTGCAGTGTCAAGATCGAGTCGGTATGGGGATTTGGCTTCAAGCTTTGTCAAGGGGGAGAATAAACGGTGAAACCGATCAAAAGAACAATCGTTACCCCTTTCATCATTTTGATCATCATATTTCCGCTGATAACCTTGCTGTTCTTTAATCTCTCCATTAACTTATACCTGGAACGGAATGCCAGGATTGAACTGCAGGGTGTTGTGAAGACCATGGAGAGTGTGGTCGCCAAAGAGCTGCCGGCTAATCTTCGCAATGGGACTGCCGCCAATTTAGCTACTCCGTTTACCAACCTGTACCGCGCACTGCACGCGTCTCGCTTAGCCATGAATACGGAGATTCTTTTTTACAGCCAAAATAAAGAATTGCTTAATTTGCGCGGGGAAAAGAACAGTTTTATCACTAAGCAGTTAATGATGCGAATCACGAACAGGCTTCCTTTGATAAAAGATAATCGCGTTTATACGGTTCGCATTGGGAAGGAAAAGTACTTTGTACTCTCCTACCCGCTTACTAAGGCAGAGAGTCCGGCTGTTATTTTTATATCGCATGCGGATAAGAATATCGCTTTAGTTCGTTTCATCAATCTCATTCTGATCGGTATCATGGTGCTTGGCGCTTTAGTGACTACCTTATTAGCCAGTCGGTTATCGGCTCGCATTACACGTCCTGTGAGTGATTTATGCAGGCTTGCAAAAGATATCGGAGCGGGGGAGTTTTCTGTTCCCCGTCAAGCTCGAAGCGATGACATTCTCGAACTGCATATCCTTAAGGAAAGCATTGGTGAAATGTCCGCCAAGCTCGAAGCTTATGATAATGCACAAAAAGCATTTCTCCAGAATGCTTCACATGAACTGAAAACGCCACTGATGTCTATTCAGGGATATGCCGAAGGGGTAATGAGCGGGGTATTGCCTGATGTCAAACATGCCGCTCAAATCATTCATAACGAGAGTAAGCGGCTAGGCACGTTGGTCGAAGAACTGCTTACCTTGTCACGGATTGAGAGCCAGACGTATAGTAAGGAACTTATTCCTGTTGACCTGGATAATATACTCAAAGAATATGTGCAGCGTCTGGGCGGAGCTGCCGCCAAACAACAACGGGAATTAACACTCACTTTGCCGGATAAGGCAGTATGTGTCATGGCCGATGATGCACTTTTATCGCAAGCGGTGATCAACATCGTATCCAATTGCCTGCGCTACGCCAAAGCCGTGGTAAGTATAAAGCTGTTTGAAGAGGAAAATTATGCAGTTATCCGCATAGCCGATGATGGAGATGGGATACCGCAAGCAGATCTCTCCCGGATTTTCGAAAGATTCTATAAGGGCAAGGGAGGAATTTACGGACTCGGGTTAGCTATTGCTAAATCTTCGGTGGAATTTATGAGGGGGAGTATCCAGGCAGGTAACGATGAAGCAGGAGCGGTATTTGAGATAAGGCTGCCGAAAATTAATTAGATAGCTAATAAAAAATTGACATTTTAGCTAAAATAACTTAAGATAATACCTAAGATACAAATGATGGATGAGGGTGATCTTATGCGGGTTAATACCACGGATATCCAAAATGCTTTTGGAAAGTATCTTTCTCTCTCCGAAAAGGAAGATATTATTATTACCAAAAACGGCAAGAGCGTAGCCAAACTCATCCGCTATAATGAGCCGGACGTTTTTCTTGTCCACGAAGAAGCAAAGAAATATCAACCGGTGAAAACGATTAGCTATGAAGAATATATGGAGCTGGTTGAATCCTCTGATCAAAGGTACGAGCTGATCGATGGTGAGATTTATCTTTTGGCTTCGCCTTCTTTTATCCATCAGGTGGTTGTCAACGAAATTTCCTGGCATTTGAATAACTATTTCAGAGGAAAACCTTGCCGGTCTTTGACTGCTCCGTTAGATATTCGGCTTTTCGGATTTGCGACCAAGTTCGAAGAAGATCCGAATGTCGTTCAGCCGGATGTCGTTGTGATCTGCGATGAAGACAAGGTCAATAATAAGAATAAGTATGAAGGCATCCCGACACTGGTAGTCGAAGTCCTGTCTCCATCCACTAAAGGAAAAGATCTGGCTGCAAAATTAAATCTCTATATGAAAAGCGGTGTCTTGGAATACTGGGTGGTAAACCCGGAAGGTAAAAGTATTCTTCAATATTCCTTTTCTGAAGATAGAGATATCGAAAGCGTAAGCAGTCTCCGGTCGGGAGATATGATTCAATCGACAGTATTTGATGGTTTGGAGATACCTGTAAATCAAATTTTTGTTGATATTTGACTCAATTCTATGAGAATTCAACAGCCTATTTCACAAAAATTTACATTTGGTATGTATTTCAACTAAAATATGGTATATACTATAAGCAAAGAGGAATCATGCAACTACATGATTCCTCACAACAGCCGCTTTAAGGGCGGTCGGCTTTAGGAAACGGAATAGACCGTTATCCATTGTGGGTTGGGCGGTCTATTTCCGTTTATGGAACGAAAGTATCAAAACCACCAATGTTCCGAAGGATATCATCAGTGTTAATGTTTGGTATACTTCCATGGCATCACCTCCTT
>CAYZDF010000100.1:0-7648 GCA_964477085.1 uncultured Gracilibacteraceae bacterium
GTTTAGAGCTTATTTATTTATCTTTACGCGACATCAACACGACCGTCTCAACATGTCTGAAATTGATAGTGCCAACAAAATTAGGTCTTAATAGCCCTTTCTCTCTAAAACAATAATCCCCTTCGGTGAACTTTAACTTGATGACTGATAAATCCTTGGGCCGTATCCATTAGTAAAATTACAGTATCACTGTTTACATAGTCAGGATAGAGTTCCGCCATTTGATCCTTCATTACACATCTACCCGGGGTCTTGAGCCAACAACTCCAACAGCCAATACATGCTTTATGGATTGCTGTCCTAATCTAACAACTTTCAAAGGTTAATCATAAAGGCTTTGGATGACCTCAATCATTTCACCATCTTGTTTCTCCCTTAGATCAAACAAAGTTTCCAGTGGTTCCTTGCCTTCCATAAACTTATCGCTATCTTCCTCATCTTCAAAGTTCTGCTAACTTATTCCCTCATAATAATATTATATCTTTGCAGGAATAGGAATTCAGGTGCATACCAAAGGTCATTTATCAACATTCATCCGATGACAGCACTGATATTCCCATAGTTATGTTGCAACTAAATACCTACTTCAATCATTTTTTCGGAAACCTTCAGGACCCGGTTCTCCAAATTTCTTCCATCATATTTGGCCAGTCTCATTTCACTTACAATCTTTCCGTCATTAAGAAACAAAACCCGCTCTGCCACAGCAGAAACCTTGACGTCATGGGTCACTAAGATTACAGTGGTCCCTTTTTTGTTGATATCCAAAAGAATTTTCATAATTTCCTGAGAAGAAGATGAATTAAGGGAACCTGTGGGCTCATCTCCAAAGACGACCTTTGGACTATTGATCAATGCTCTGCAAATACCAGCGCGCTGTAGCTGTCCTCCTGATACTTGAGTGACATCTCGCATTCCCAGTTCTGAAATCCCCACGGAATCCATAAGTAATTCAGCACGGGCGACAATATCCTTTTTCTCAAGTTTATTTTCTCGGACAGCTGGAAGAATGATGTTGTCAAGCAAGTTCAAATTTTTCAAAAAAGTTGGCTGCTGGAACACGAATCCCATTCTAGCTCTTCGCAAGTCTGCAAGCTCATTCTCTTTGAGCTTAGATAACTCCCTCTCTTCAAACTGCACTTGACCAGAATCAACATAATCCATACCACTCAAAACATACATCAATGTCGATTTTCCAGAACCTGACGGTCCCATAATGGTAATGAACTCCCCCTCATGAATATCTATAGATATATCATCTAGTATAGTTCTGCGCTCTAAACCTTTACCAAATTGTTTCATGATGTTTTTACCACTTAATATTTTCATAGCACTACTCCTTTATGCTCTGTGCAATATTAATATCTTTAATGCTTCGGGTACTGATTACTGTTGCTGTATAAACCACCATAAGCATCAATACCGGGCAAATAACATAAGTAAACATTCCATTGATTTCAAAAGAAAAGGAAGTTGCTCCAAAGGATGAAATCATAAGGCCTGCAATTCTCTCTCCCATTGTAATGGATAAGTAAATTCCCAGACAGATACTTACAATCGAAACTAACAGTGTTCTCATTAAAAATTGAAAACCAATGTCCTTGTTGTAATGCCCAATGGACTTCATAATCGCAATGGCGTACCGATCCTTTGAAATCAGCATTTTAACAAATAAAAGGATTACTAGAAAAGCAGTGAAAAGTGCTACCAAAATCCCCACAATTGATACCTTTTTGATGGCTTCAATAGTAGAACCAAATGTCATTTGAACATATTCATCTATGCCGGAAACCTTAGCATACGTAAATTGGTCTGAATATCTTGAGAGAATTGACCCGAGTTTAGAGTCATCTTCTACCTCAAAGCAGACAATACTCCACATCACATTCTCTTCAAAATCCCTAAAGGATGCCTTTGCGGTCTTTCCCCCGTTTGTTATGTCTGAATAAATCCCACAGATCGTCAGTTCAACTGCTTCTTCCCCGGTGATAATTACAATCTTGTCGCCTATACCCTTTCCCATTTCCTCGGCATTAATGGCAGAAAGGGCGAGATCATAAGATTCCATCGGCATTCTCCCTTGGGAATAGGCAATGGGAAAAGCAGCGTGGTCTCCCGTCTCAATTTTCAATCGCATCTCACGTTCATTTTCACCTAGAACCTCATAAGATCTAGTGGTTAAAACAACATACTTCTTAATCTCATCATCGAGCTTCGTTTCAGCCTCGATAGCATCGACCTTTTTTAAAATATCAGTGGTCTGCTGTATATCCATTCTAAAATCGCACTTTCCAACACCCATGTAGGAGATGAAATGTTCAGAGGATACCGTACTATATAAATTTAAAGGAAGTGTCATGATAAATATCGATATCAATAAAACGATCATCATAGTCAAATAGAGCTTCTTTCGTCCTAAAACATCTTTTATTGCCAGAAAGACATTGCTACCTAGCACTCTGGATCTGCTCAAGAGAAATCTTTTATTTATCGTCGAATGATCTTGAACCACTCCAAATCTTATGGTTTCTGTCACTGATACCGTCCTTATCCTTCTAAGTACATAATTGACATAAGCTAAAACAATTACAAAGATCACAAATGCGCTGATAATACCCAAAGTCATTTCAAGTTCAATTTGATGATTCGTTCCCATAAAAAGCTTGATGTCTTCAAGTAGACTTTCCTTTAACATCAGAGCTACCAAATATCCGAATACACACCCTGCAAAGGAAACCACAGCATATTTTGCAATATAAAGCTTAATGATGTCCCTATTGTGAAGTCCAACTGCCTTAAGTACACCGATTTCCCGGTAGTCATCCTCCATCCTTGCCAGAAGAATGAATCTTATACAGAGAAAAGAAATAATGACCACTAAAAAACTCATCAGTAAGATCACCGCAATCATCAACCCGTCTGAAAGACCATTGATCATTCTAAATAATGGGTAGGTCAGCGTCGGACCGTTAGACTCGAGTCCCGTAGCAATATACTGAGCTTCAAAAGTCCGAAGATCATCTATATCCTTCAATCTGAATTCAATCAGATACTCCATTTTACCCTTGGGTTTTATGCTCTCAAAGTCAGAATCACTGACTAAAAATCGTTTGGAGGAAGATAAAAGGGAATTCATCTGTGAATCTCTCAAAAAACCACTTACCGTAAGCCCTTGACCATACAACTCAAGCAAATCTCCCTCTTTAATGCTCCCGTCTTTCATATAGCTCAACGGAACATAAATTTCGCCATCTTTCGGTTTGATGACTTTGCCCTCCAAATTTAAGAGAAAATCAAATTTATTTCCCTGTTTGACGATTCCATTATCTTGTACACCCCCATCAAATGATTGCCTTTCAACAGTGATGTCTCTCGCTTCAATGTTCACAAACTCCATTACTTGAAATTCCTGGATGGCATTATTGGACTCAGAAAATGTATTAAGCCTTTCAAAGTCAACTTCACCTGAATGCATCTGCATAAAGTGAGGTGTTTTCGCGTCAGTCATAAATACGTCTATGGCACCCGTCAGATTTACAGAGAGCATCACCGCAAGTGAAAAAAGCATTGTCGCTGCGGCTATAAAAAGAAACGTCGTAGCTGAAATCAACCTGCTCTTTTTAAGATCGCTGATAATGATATTTCGGTACATAACACCTCTCCTTGCTTTAGTATTTTTTTAATGTGAGCCATTCTTTGTTTTCTGGACTGTTTCGTGAACGCAGCTTAGAATTTCAGAAAGTTTTAAGAATTTGCTCCTAACTGTTCTTGCCTATATAAATCAGTATATTGTCTTAACCTGGTCCTATTGGGTAGCTGCGCCCTTAGGTCAGACCTCGCTAGACTGTTACCGGTCTCTAGTACCGTAAAAACCAAGCTGAAAACCTGAGAAAGTAAAAACATACTGCAAAACGAGTTTATGACCGCCTAGTTGAGGGAAAAGGATTTTCGGGTGCTGAATCAACTATTAGAAAAGCAGTTAAAGTTCTCCGAGCATTACAGTCAGTTCCTCCCCAAAGTAACGTTCCCCTATCCTATGAACCAGGAGAAGCCGTACAGATTGATTGTGCAAAGGGGGGAATTAAACCCTTACTTCCTTGATTTTAATATTTTCGGTTAATTGCTTCTCATAGAATTCTTTTGGAGATAAGTCTAAAATACTTGAATGCATTCGTCTTTCATTACCGTGTTAAAGTAGGGAGAAAAAAATAAACTGCCGAGACTTTCTCGACAGTCTGAATCCCCTACGGGGATGGTAGTAAAACAAAACAGCCCACCCCCTGAGCTATTTTTTATACAAACTCAGGATAGTTTCTGCCACCATAGATTATTCTCACAATAAAAATCTTCTTTGCTTCATCGTCAATGCGGTATAGTACAAGATAATTCTTAATAACAATCTTTCGATATCCTTCTCTACTAAGTCTGGCATCTTGGCATAGACTATACATGCGTGGGTTATTTAAAACCTCGGTGTAGCTTTTCTCTACATCGTCAAGAAAACTTGTCGCAGCTGTGGGATTTGCAAGTTCTATAGCAATATAATTAACAATATCATCAATATCCTTATGAGCCTCTTTTGAAATGACAATTTTATAAGCCATATTTCTCTCTTGTTTTTCTCAAAGATTCAAATCCATCCATTACTTCACCTTTATCAATAGACTGCTCCGCTTCATCTAACTTTTTGTATATATCATTCATTAACATAGTTTTCTCGTAGGTCTCCATGCTCATGATAACCATATCCCCATAGCCATTTTTCGTTATAAACACAGGTTCTTTCGCTTTACGGCACAATTCCGATAGTTCGCTGGTCTTCTTTAAATCCCTAATAGGAATAATTTGAGGCATAATTCTCAGCTCCTTTTATTATCTGTGAGTCAATTATATCATAACTATGCCCTATTTGCGCATTGTAATTACATTCATACCCATTAAATTAAACGGCCCACCCTGGGACACATTATTAAGAGGTGCGGGCGGGATCTGTTATTAATATTATACTAAAAATAATGTTGTGTTCAATACTGCTAGAAAGGTTAACTTATCCGTAGAGCAATATCCCTTCCTCCGTTATTTGACGCTCTATAGATGGAATATACTTTCGTTGATTGAATTTATTTTTCTTGCTAACTATCACATCTACTGGCATTGTTTTTTTATCCCTGATTGCTTTGTTTATCAGTTTCATTGCATCAATTTCTCGAATATCAACATCCTCTTTTATTACAACAAAAATATCTAAGTCTGAGTCAGCATGTGGTATACCAGTTGCATATGAACCAAAAATAAATATCTGCTCCACTGGAACAATTCCTATAATAATGTCTATGAGCATTTGCAATTCATTCTGTATTCTTTGATCCAACCTCAACACCTCCCCTTGCTTTAATAATACGGACTAAGCTATCACAATATTTTTTTCTATTCTAACGCAATAAAATACCTACAATTTCATTATTCGTACCGATACGCATTGGTGGTCCCCAAGTGCTTACTCCAGAGGTCACTATGAAATGGGGACTGTCTGCATCCTTTCGGTAATGTCCATGGTCTAAAGTATATATAGCATTTGTTATAAAGTTGAATGGGAAGATCTGCCCCCTATGAGTATGCCCGGCAAGGACTAAATCAATCTCGCTGCCATACTGTTCGATGTTTGAAGGGGTATGATCCATAACTACAATAGGAAGATCTGTAGCTATCGAGCCTAAAATTTCCATAATATCTTTTCTTTTCATATCCCCAAACCCACCAATAGGTGAGGGATCTAACCTTCCAATCAGAACCAATCTATCATCAATAATTACGTATTCATCATTAAGGAGCTTAATATTGCTTTGTTCAAGGAAATGCATCATCTCATTAAGCGTTTTTCCACCATCATGGTTTCCTAGACTGGCATATACGCCGTATGTTGCCGTAATACTTTTAAGCAAGTCTATTGCTTTGTCAGGATCACGAATAATATTATAATCATCGTTGAAAATATCTCCAGCTATACACACAATATCAGGTTGCAAATCATTGATACCCTGAACTATCTCTGGAAGAAGTTTTTCGGAATTTACGGCACCTAAATGTAAGTCGCTGATTAGGACTATTTTCATGTCATTTGCTAAGGTTGTTTCTCGCATTTGAATGTCATAGGAAACATGTTTAATTTGATTTGCATTATACATACCATAACTAACCAGACCAGTAGTCAATATAACCACGATCAAACCCACATACAAACGAATACTCTGAGGCGTAGGATTTGGAATTATATTTACTATCCTTCCGAGTAATATAATTAAGTCAGCCAAAAGAAAGAGCATTAACAGATATATAAAAATGCCCATCCAGTGCGAGCTTATCCAACTCAGGATCCCCTTGATATTTGAAGGTAGTGGTAATATAGCAATAACTACAGTTAAGGCAATAAAAATGAATATACCCGCGTAGATCTTTAAATTCATATATGGAAAAAGATAATCAAGACCCTGAAATAGCCTTCTCCCTATGTAATAGTTCGCTCCTCCGTAAAAAGATATAATAAACATGATGCTGAAAATAATACCCGCGATGCTCATTCCAACCCCTCTTTTCTATAAACGGTCTTTTCTCATTTTTATATCCAACCCGACAACGGTTCCTTGCTACGCTCATTTTTCACTGATCAGAAAGTTGCTTTTCAAAACTTCAACCAGTTTATTTACAAACATATAGTTTGCCTCCTTAGCAGTGGCAGGCATATATTCCGTACTGAGTAACTGGTATAGTAGTAACTTGTAGTGTTCCTTAATGACAACAGGTAACGTGGTATTATGCTTGTTAAGATATGCGGAGCTGATAATGACAGGCAATGTATTTTTAATTTGCTCAACGACAAGATCAATGGACACTTGTTTGCAGTAACCTTCGAGACTGGCGCCCTTATAAAAGGCAACAAACCGTGTTTGAACAGTTTCCAATGCTATAATGTAATCAGCATAAATATCGGGAAATTTGCTCTCTAAGTCCTCAAGGAACTTAGAACTTAAAAACGCTGTTGCAAGAACAGCCTTGGAATAGCACGTCGACATGCTTTCAAGAACGTCATCGATACCTCTATCCGTTGTGAATTGTATTGCGTTAAAATGAGAGATTATCTCGTCCATCATATCCCTCACAATATCTTCTTTGCTCTTGAAATATTTGTATATGGTGGCCTTACTAAGTTTGACATGCTTCGCGACCTCATCCATGGAGATTCCGTTAATGCCATGTTCTACAAAGAGGGAAAAAACTTGATGTATCAAGCGGATTTTCTCCTCATCAGTAATGGGCAGCGGCATAAATATCCTCCTCTACTTCTTTATAATGAATACTAATTAGCAAAAGCCGGTTTAAACTAAATCTCTAAAATTAGTTCAAACTGATAGTATCAAATACAATGGTCTTTTGTCAAGAAGAAGGTGCCACCTGCGATGTTTTTTTGGTCTACCCACGCTAAAAATAGAAAACGCCAAACCCTTAGGTTCAGCGTATCCACATTAAACACTACTTCAATTCGTTCAACTGCCTTGCTAAACTATAAGGAATCACTTGATTTATTATCGTGTCGATATAGGCCTTTTCCTTATACATATAATGTTTCGGAATACGATTAAACTTTTTCCAG
>CAYZDF010000101.1:0-7572 GCA_964477085.1 uncultured Gracilibacteraceae bacterium
ATATTCATATTCGCCGGTGCTTTCATTGTAGATATATCCTGCTTCGGCAATGTCTATATCGAGTATGCTTGCCGCCAGTTCAAGGGCTTCGGCAGAACCGCCCGCCGGGATATAACAGCTTAAGGTTTTGCCGCTTTTATACTCTGCCTTGCCGGTGTTATGCCCAAAGTCCTCGTCCGCCCATTTGTAGTCGAAACGGATATCCGGAAACATAGAGGACAGCTTTTTCATCAGATCGCTAACGCTGCTCCATGCGGTTAAGAATTTTACCGTGCAGCCGTCAAAATTGTCTGCGGTATGTTCGTCATAGCCATAGCTATTCCATTTCGTTCCCCAGTTTTTTATGCTCCAGTCATACCAGCAGTTTTCAGCACCGTACTTTTCAATCTCCTCCCTGCCCAGATTCCCCCTGTAGATATGTTCCGGCATCGGTACAATTTTATTGAAATCAATGCTGCCGGCTCCAATCTCATCGTTCTTAATGGCTTCAAACATTGCCCTGACCTTTTCCTTATCACCATATGCGGTAAGTATGTTTGTGATATGATTGGGCATGTTACATTCCTCCCATCGTCTGTTCGTTGAAGTTTTGTTCGTTTTCCTGTTTCAGTTCCCGCTCCGGTTTGATGAAGAAATGATCACTGTTCCAGAAGCTGACGAAGATTTCACCGTCATCCGTTTTGATGGGACGCTGCTCGAACCCCTCGCCCCAGCCGTCAGACATTTGACCAACGGCAAAATCGAGCAGTTTGTCTGTTTCCGCTTCAGTAAGCTCACCATAAACCTCTGCCACCATTACGCCCCACAGCTTGCCGTTCCATTCTTCAACTGTCGGGTGGAGGCTATAGATTTTTTCAGATAGTGCCTGGTCATCGTAGAAGTAAACCATCAGACCACGGTCACCTTCGCTGGGCAGCTTTTCTTTTTCGATAGCGGAAAGGATTTCATCCATGTAATACACCGCCTCTGATGGAGATAATTCTTCAGGCAGATCACCTGCGCCGCACTCGCCGTATTCATGAGAAGGGTATGTTGTAATCGACAGTGGACTGAAAAACTTGACGGTTTGCTTGATGTTTGACATTTGATTTCCTCCAATCGTTTAAATTTTTTATCTAAAAAAGGGCACAAAAAAAGCGGATGCATTTTCATTTGAAAACACATCCGCTCATTTTATTGAAAATCCTTATTCAGCTGTATACGAGGGTTCAATTCTCTCCAGATTGCCAAAAAAGCCCAATGTCATCTCTGATTTTGAAGTGTAAAAAATGGGGGTCTTTACCTCCATAAAAGCCTTATGCCATGCGGGTTTAGCCGCATGGCATCTTTATTTACCTAAAAAGATGAAAGAGGCGGAGGGGATTGAACGGAAGGGGCTTGTCTTAGCCAGCATCATGAAATTCAAGCAAATCTGTAATCATCCTGATCAATATCTGGGCAGAGAAGATTATAAACCGGAACATAGCGGCAAGTTTGAGCAGTTAAGAGAAATATGCGAAACCATCCGCGAAAAAAGAGAACGCGTACTTGTTTTCACCCAATTCAAGGAGATGACGGAACCTCTTTCCGATTTTTTAAGCGGCATCTTTGCCAAAAAGGGCTTCGTCCTTCATGGCGGTACCCCTGTGAAAAAACGGAATGAGATGGTTGAACAGTTTAATGGTGAGCATTATATTCCTTATATGGTACTCTCTCTGAAAGCCGGTGGGGTTGGACTTAATCTGACAGCGGCCAGCCATGTCATTCATTTTGACAGATGGTGGAATCCGGCTGTGGAAAATCAAGCAACCGACCGGGCCTTCCGTATTGGCCAGACCAAAAATGTCATGGTGCATAAATTTGTTACTAAAGGCACGATCGAAGAAAAGATTGATGCTCTTATTGAAGAAAAACAAAAATTGTCAGGAGACATCTTAAGCGCCGGCGGCGAACAGTGGATTACAGAGTACAATAATGATGAGCTGATGAAAATATTTGCCTTGGGTGGTGACGGTTCATGAGCTATTATGGATTTCCAAAGTATGAATCTGTTGCCGAAAAAAAAGCAAAAGCGCTCAAGTCTCTTGAAAAATTAAAAAAGAAAAATCCCACTATTGAACCAGTAATCATCGAAGGAAGGACCCTGGCCAAAAGCTGGTGGGGAAAGGCCTGGAATTTAAACCTGGAAAGTTATGCGGATTATGATAATCGCATCGCCAGGGGTAAAAGCTATGTGCGCAGCAATACCATCCTGGATTTGAAGATATCTAAAGGATCGGTAGAGGCTAAAGTTCAGGGCAGCGCTGCCAAACCCTATGATGTCAAGATCAAAATTGATGCTTTAAGCAGTAAGAAATGGGAGCAGGTCATCGCCTTATGCAATCATCGAATCGACTCCCTTGAACAACTGATCGAAGGGAAATTCCCCAAGGAATTAGAGGTCTTGTTTACCGAGAGAAAGTACGGCCTGTTTCCATCACCCAAGGAAATCCATTTTGACTGCAGCTGTCCTGACTGGGCCAGTATGTGCAAGCATGTGGCCGCGGTATTATATGGCATAGGCGCCAGATTAGATCTGAACCCCATGCTCTTTTTCGAGCTCAGGGATTTAGACGGGCAAGAACTTGTCAGAAAATCCATGGAGCGAAAACTGGAAAGCATGCTGAAAAATGCAGGCAAGAAAAGCAAGCGGGAAATTGCGGATGCGGATATAGCAGATCTGTTTGGACTGTAGAACCTGTAGCAGCAACATGATTCCCCACAACAGCCGCTTTCAGGGCGGTCGGCTATGGTAAACGAAATAGGGCTTGCTAAAAATCGAGAAAATTCAGTAATGACAAGGGTTTGACGGCACTTTTGGCGAATTTAAGTAAGGGAATGGAGATAAACTCCCTTAAAACCTTGCACTTGGAGGAGAAAATGTACCGCAAACCTAATCCACAATTAACCATAGATGATTTTATTCTGCCGTTTTCCGGCAGATGAGTGCTGAAAACCGTTGGGTTAAATTGGCTAGGCTCATACCATGGGATGAATTTGAAAAAGACTATGCTTTCATGTTCCCAAGTGATCGTGGCAATGTTGCAAAGCCTGTCCGTATGGCCTTGGGCTCTCTGATCATTCAGACCCGCTGCGGGTACACCGATCGGGAATTGGTTCAGCAGATTACTGAAAATCCCTACCTGCAGTACTTCCTCGGTTTGAAAGAATACCAACTAACACCGGTGTTTACGCCAGTAGCGCTGGTTAAGTTCCGCAAACGGTTCAAAAAAGATCGTCTGGACAAGATAAACGAGCGCATTGCCGTGGCATTGGCATCGGCTCAAGTGGCTCAAGCAGCTGAAGACGCTGAATCCAAGAAAGATGATGACCACGACGATCATACTGATCATCAAGGCGGTTCTGGCAAGGCGGAAGACGCAAAAGCAACGACAAGACGAAAAGCCGAAAGAACCACAACCCAATCAAGGAACCTTGATTCTGGATGCAACCTAATTTTTGCAGATGCTCTTCGGGAGTCCGATCGCTGTATCTTTAGCGTGAAACTCAAAAAACGGGGTTTGGCTTGCAAGCCCTAACTAACCTTTTTTTATAAGACAACGAAGAAGTGTTTAACTCTTTTTTGGAATTAACCCCTTGAAAAATTCTTCATAATCAACATTAAAAATTTCTTTCAATAGAATCAGATCACTGACAAAAATATTCTTGATCCCTTGCTCAATATGGGCATAATTAGCTCTTGACATTGAACGGCCCATTAATTGCATTTTGGTAACCATATCAGTTTGGGATAGGTTGCAGATCTTTCTCAACCGTTGAATATTACTTCCTATATGTACATCCTGCAATAATTTCTGCATTTCACAAACCTCCAAAAAAGGATACTATATAGTATCCTTTTTTTCTTGATTTTATCAGGAAGAAAAAGTAAAATAGATACCAGGTGGTATCGTTAAAGATTTTTCTAAGGAGCGTTGCGAAATACAGGGAATCATAAAAAACCAACATGATAATACAATCCGTCTGGTCAGATGGCTGACGGAACATCGCAAAATTCAAAGACTATGCGAAGGGAATATGAATCCACCCCGGAAAAATGTTTGGAAATAATCGAAATGCTGGAGAATAATTAATTTTATGAAATGATCTTCGTTCTTTTGATGAGTAATCGCCACGATCCGGTTATCGATGAAGCCCTTAATTAAATGATCACGTAAAAATAGCCAAGGAAGGGAAAGGGTAGGGACCGAGCAAATTTGCAGGGAAATTAATGAAATTCTAAGAAAAGAATTAAAGTGAACGGGGTAAGACAACTTGTATCTACCACCCCATATTAAGACAATCCTTTCAATCAAGGAAAGCTTGATAATAATTAACTGTGTACCGTTATTACTTATTTAAGGGGAGTTCTAATGAAAAAAGTTCTAATTATTGAAGAACTGGAAAAAGAAACAGAAATACTGAAAAAACTTGCTGATGAAGCGATAAAAAAGGGGATACCTCTTACTCAAGACGAGAAGTTCATGGAACAAAATCATAAGGTTGATATATTAGTAGCTAAGATACAAACAAGAATGTAGCCCTTACTAAAATCACCACGGAAAAAATCGCCAAGAAATGGGGAAGGGTAGTGGCCGGGCAAATGTGCCGACAATTTTTTGACATTTTCTTAAAACTGACAGCAGCTGATCTTAAACCGGTGGATAATATGACCGAAGCAGAATTCCATGAAGAGTTAGAGAAAGGCTATGCAGATTACTTAGCTGGCAAAGGACGTTCGGCTAAAGATGTGTTTACGGATATCAGGAAAGAGTTAAATCCATGAGAATTTATTAGAAATATTATCCAATAGCTTATACAATGGGTATAAGAAAATCGAAGAGGGTGAATGATCAAAGGGCAAAATGTCGCAGGTGGGGATCGTTTAGGGAAAACCATTATTTTTGCTCAAAACAAATTGCACGCGCAATATATCATCGAGCGATTTAATAAACTCTATCCCCAATATCACGGGAGCATCGCGAAGCGAATTGTTTGTGATGACAGCTATGCGCAAACCCTCATCATTGATTTTAAAATCGCGGAAAGAGATCCACACATTGCCGTATCGGTGGACATGCTGGATACCGGTATCGATGTGCCGGAAATCCTCAACCTCGTATTTTTTAAGCGCGTGCGCTCGAAAATAAAGTTCTGGCAGATGATTGGCCGGGGAACCAGGCTTTGTCCCAATCTCTTCGGTGAAGATCAGCATAAGACTTATTTTTTAATTTTTGATTACTTGGGGAACTCAAATATTTAGCCCCTATTGTTTATCTGGATGATACTGACGAATATGCAAAACGCTTTGACAACTTAATGTATGGTCTCATGATCGCTCAGATCGAAGGTCTGGGACAGTTTCAAAAGGGTAAAAAAGAGCTCATTAATACTTGTATCAGTCTAAGCAAGCGAATGACGATCGCCCAGATCAAAGAGAAAGTCGAACTCATCAATACCACTACCACCGATGAATTCTGGAAAACATCCGATAGTGTCAATTTTGAAAAGGTGAGAGTAGAGCTTCGTGATTTAATCAAATTTCTGATGGATGATGGCCCCAATAAGAACCCGATCTATGCGAATCTCAAAGATGATATCCTGATGGTTAAAGAAGGAGATCCATTAGACCCGGCCTATGATTTTATAGACTATAAGCTTAAGGTAAACCGCTATAATGAGCAGCACAAAGACCATATTGCGATACATAAATTAAGGAATGATATCCAACTGACAACGAAAGACTACCAAAGCTTAGAACATATCTTGACCGGTGAACTGGGCACGTTTGAGGATTATAAGCGGGAATATCAGGATACGCCGTTTGGCTTGCTGGTCCGAAAAATTGCCAAGATGGAGTATGAGGCTGCTATTGCCGCCTTTTCCGAGTTCATTAATGACCAGTCTTTAAACCAGTCCCAGATTGTCTTTGTTAAAAAGATCATTAATAACATTGTCCAAAACGGTTATATCGACAGTGTAGCGGAGCTGATGAGACTGCCTTTTGACAAACCGCAGAGTTTTATCAAGCTTTTTGATGGGGCTAAGCAAAAGCAAATTGTCGAAGCGGTTACAACGATTAAGGATAACGCAGTTAGTGTAATTGGTTAAATATGACGTCATTTACTATATGTGGAAAATATCCAGAATTATGTAAATATATGGTATAATATTTATACAACAGATGGCTACAGGGCGGTTGGCATTCCCTCCGAAGGGAGGTGATGCTATGGAAGTATATCAGGCTTTAACACTGATGCTCTCATTTGGGACATTGGTTGTCTTATTACTTTCCTTCAATACAAAGAAGTAAACCGCTCCTGACCATAGGTTAGCGGTTTACTTTTAACCCTAATCTTTATGCCAACCGCCTTTAAAGCGGCTGTTGTGAGGAATCATGTTTGCAGCATGGTTCCTCTTTTGATAATAGTATACCATATTCGGTTTACTTTTTATACATTAATTTGAGTAGGTAGAAAATCCGATCTGAAAATTTAAATCAAAGAGTCCTGCGCGTTGGAGGCTCATGCCGGCCAAGTGGATAAAGCCGGAGAACCATATATTCTTCATCCATTAAGAGTTATGCTTTCACCGGCTATGACATCTGAAGCGCTAAGGATTTGCGCTGTCTTACATGATGTAGTAGAAGATTCAAATTATACTTTCGAAGACTTAAAAGCTGTCGGATTCTCTGTAGAAATCATAAAAGTCATAGATCTTCTAACACGAAGGAAGAATGAGACATACGATGATTTTATTTCAAGAATCTGTACAGATATAATAGCTTGTCGGATTAAGACTGCTGATCTTCTGGATAATGCCAATTTAGCTCGTATAAAAGAACCGAAAGAAGAGGATATTCAAAGGATCCAAAAATATTATGATGCTTTAGCAAAAAATCAAGAAGCTCAGATAGATAACGGATTCTTAGACGATGATTATAACGAGAATGATTATAAAGTAATTTAAGTAGAATAGGCTGGTTTCTGCCTCGAATTCGCAGAGCTGCAGGCTATCCGGCAAAGGCCCATGTACATGGAGGATTGGGTCAAAAAATTAGATGATTTTATAAGAATGAGCGGTAGTGAACTTTTGCAAATGCCTTTTGCGACACTACCTCTTGTTTTTGCTCAGAGAAAGAGGTACATCGGCAATCCTGTCGAAATATTAGAAATATTCTTCTGGCAAAACTTGGACAAGAATTTTTACGTCTATATATAGTGAGGGGTTTTAATCTGAGGCAGGGGGTAAGGATATAATGAAAAAAGCTACACGGGTTCTCGTGTTCATGTCGGCTATTATAAGTATCTTAGTCCTCACTGCTTGTAACAGCCAACACAATACGCCGGAAAACCGGCCTCAGCTAATTGACTATGACGAATCCTTATATCAGCTCAAAGATACTTATACCGGTGATAACGTTAAAGCCCACACGATGGTGAATACCTTGTCCAACGCGGAATCTTCTCTAAAATCACTTGAATTCACGCTGGAATTGGAAACCGATCGAGAACCTTATGGGATTAAAGTTTTTTACCGGGTAGACAGCAGAAC
>CAYZDF010000102.1:0-7419 GCA_964477085.1 uncultured Gracilibacteraceae bacterium
AAACTATACTTTACATAATATTAAAGGAAAAGCCTTTAATATGCAATTATGCAAAAAAAAGATGTTGCGTTTTAATACGTAAGCATTGGAAGCAGCTGAAACGGTGGAGGTAATCGTTACAATTAAAGGGTATTAACCTGTAAAATATTCAGATTCTCAAAGACGCCCAGGGTAATCCGATTACAGGTGGAGTCGCCCTAGCCAAAACAGTAAAATAGTATCTACTTGTGCCAATAGCAACAACAAATGTATAAAAATCACCTTTTTTGGGAATGTATAGTAATAGAATTTTTCCCAAGAGGTGATTTTTTTTGGAAGACCGACGATGCCGTAAAGTCATGGCCTTGCTCCTGACTACGGTGATCATTCTAAGCGTTTTTGTCCAAAACGCTTATGCCGCACCTGAAAAATCAACCGAAAGACTTTTTAACCGGGTAATGGATCTCAAACAAACGATTCTTGTGGATATCGTCTCAGATGTTAGAGAGATAGTCCGCACAACAGATGAAAAACAGGTAATCAAATCATGGATCAATAAGTTTTCCAGTCATAAGGAAAAGGAGTTGGCTGATAGAAAGAATGTAGAAGAACAGATAATCTTTGTTGTTGAACAGAATCAAAATAACGATCAAAACGATTATAAACATAATTATCAAGTAGATAAGAATAATGAAAAAGCTGATAAAAGTCACAATAAGCAGGTCGTCAAGGCCGTAACTGCCTCCCGCAGTACTGGCACAAATATCCTGCACGAAGATTTGGAAATATTAGCCCGAATTATTCATGCTGAAGCCCGGGGAGAAAGTTTTGAGGGTCAGGTTGCAGTTGGCGCAGTTGTACTCAATCGGGTACAACATCCTGATTTCCCGAAAAGCATCAGGGAGGTCGTCTATCAGCCCGGACAATTCACAGCGGTTGAAGACAGACAGATCAATTTGAAACCTGATGATAAGGCCTACCAGGCTGCCGAGGCAGCCCTTGAGGGTCAGGATCCCAGCAATGGCGCAATATTCTACTACAATCCAAAGATCGCCACCGACCGCTGGATCAAATCACGTAACATCATACGCAGCATCGGAAACCACAAGTTCTGCGTATAAAGCATATTGAGATCCGAGAAGGACGAAACCTATTGAGGTAAACGTCCTTCTTTTATTTTTCTGTTATGCAACGACCAACGGGTTACCTTTTTCCATATTGTAACCTTCTAGACGTTCATTTCATAAGATGTCATAGCAACGTTTGCAGTAGTCATCTTATGGACATATTAGGAGGGAAAAAGATGTTCGGACATAAGCAAGGGTCAGGTTTATTCTCACAGGGCTCCGGGGGTTTATTAGGAGGTAACCCCATGGGCCCACGTCAACTTAATCTGGTAGCATCCGAAGGTTTTACCGGCAATGGAATGGCTACCATCGGCATGGATAATACATTTTCAGTGATTGCCCATTTACCGCCTCCGCATAGCTTCAGCCCCTATGCGCCAGCCGTTTATGCAGCTTATCTGGTGGATGGTAAAGGCAAGAATGGCTTCTATGCCGGAACCTTAAAAGCGGCAGGTAACGGCATGTATCAGGCTAATTTCAGGAGTCCCGTACCACTAGTGCATTATAACCGGGTGGTCGTATCTCTGGAGAGCCCACAAGGTATTGGTCAGGCACCCCAAGGTCCGATAGTTATGAAGGTCAAAGAAGGATTATTTGACAGTCTGGGACCTGTCAAGAAGGTCGGCGGAGATATGTGGGGTAAGGTTAAGGGTTTTGTTGGCAATCGTTTCGGACATAAAGAAGAGACGCCGGAAGTACAACAACCACCCGTCCAGACGTATAACCAACAATACGCTCCATCGCCACAAGGCTATCCGCAACAAAGCGGATATTCTCAAGGCTATCCTCAGCAATCAGGGGGATACCAGGCGAGCGGTTATCAGCATAACACCTATGCTAGAGGTAAAGGGATGTATCCACAGGGAAATTACCAGTATAAACAATACGCGCCTCAGGTACCCCAATATCAACCGCAGACGACCCCATATCAACCTCAGCCAACGCAGGCTCCACCCGCTCAGAGTTATACACCGCCACCACAACAGCAAACATATTCGCAGCCTGTTTCACCAAGCACAGTTTCTCAGGCTCCACCAGCAAGTCAGCCACAGCAGCCATCGGCTAGTGGCGATAGTCATACCGAGTAACTTCTATGTTTTTCACTCCTTTCTTTACCGCACGAGTCTAAACCGATTTGTGTGGATTTTTTTTATCTTGCCATGTGCCAATTAATATATTTTGATATACCCTATGATTTTCTCGATATTTATTAGCTCAATTATTGGTTATTGTTTTTGTTACTTTTAGTATTGTTGTTCTCCTCTTTAGCTTGCTGCGAAGGGTATAAAAAGAAGTATATCAGTAGCGTTAAGACGGCTACGACATAGCCAGGCACATTTCTAATTTCCAAGAGCTCCAATGTGAAGAGAGTGGATGTTTTACTGTTTGGATCACTAAAAGGAGCACTTACGGATAGGTTGACTGTTAACCCCTTCGGAAATAAAGGGGTATCATTACGTTCTTGGTTGGCTGAGGGCTGCCCTGCGCTAAAAGTTGATATCTTCCCAGGAGGAACATTGGACCGAAGTGATCCCTGAGCAGGCGGATAGCTGTAGATTTTCTTAAGGGAATTCATATCCGGAATTCCCTGATTCACATTACCGCGAAGTAAACCTGCCCCATTAGCAGGAACAGCTGAGCATTGGACCAGAAATATCGTTATAAAGTTTAGAGCAATGATGTAAGCATAACCATAAGGAATTTTTGGTCTATAAAAAGGAAGAATGAGAGTGGAGGCTGGGCTGTAACGAGTCAGAAATAGACTTTCGGAGATCAGAATGGAAAAAGTGACAGGGATAGAGAGTTGACCGGTAGGGTCAGAGGGAGGATTGGCAGATGCATTTTTGGAAGCAGTGGAATTTATGTTTTGCTGACCATTAGTGTTGGTTGGATTATAGTATTGTCCCAAAACAGCCATCGGTTATATCTCTACCCCCCTAGAATAATATGGTGTTCCATAAAATATCTGATTGGACTTTTAATAGACAGTCATAGTAGATGATCAAAGAAAATCCCATCTAAAAATGTTACTTTCTAAAAAGATCTCCCAGATTAAAGCCTTCCGGTAGATTCAGTCCTTCCGGCATTTTAAAGCCTTCGGGAATCTGCATGGCAGGGCCGTCTTTACCTCCTCCGATATTATCCAGAAGTTGTTGAGCCAAATTCTTAAGTTCTTTCGGGAAAGGAAGCTGGTCGGCACTCGGCATTCCATAGATGGTTGTGGTAATTGTCAGGTTGACTGTAGCCATTACTTTTTCAAATTCTTGCTGAAGGTTAAAGAAGTTTCGGATCGCCGGGTGTTTCCGGACCAAACGCATCTTAAGATCGATCAAGGCCAGAGCATCTTTCTCTGAGGGCACCTTGCTGAACATCTGTGCTGTGACCAGGTTGCGCTCTTTCTCCTGATACTCTGCAAAAGCTTTGGAGGCTTCTGGATCTTTATTGATTTCAGCTTCTGCTTCCTTCAGTTTGGTCACTTCAGGGGTCTTTAAAAGGGCTTCACCTAATTCGCGCGCTTTTTGAATGTATTCCATATCTATATATGGCACCTCCTTCTGTAACAACTTATGCAGTTTCCACTTTTTAAGTGCTTCCAGGAAAGCTCTTTACCAATATTTTGGAAAAGCAGGGGTAAGAGTTTTTCGAAAAAAGTTTAACCTGGGAGGATTTAAGAGAATGATGTAGAAAAATATTAGCAAGGAGGTATGGAGTGTGCGTATCTACCGTTTACAGATTAGAATTATACAGCTATCAGTACTATTGACGATGATCGTCTTGGTTTTCGGTTTGGTTAATGTCTGGCAGGGAAATTCTCCGGCCCAACCAGTGGGCGGAAGTAATACAGTTGAGAATGGGAACAGCGGTAATCCCAATCAAACTGGAGGAACAGGAAACGAAAATCCGACTGGCAATGGAGATGCTGTGATTGAAGGCGATGGCAAACCGGTCAATACGAAGATCGTTTGCCTGGGTGATTCGTTTACCTCTGGTTATCCCGGAGAGGCTAAAGATTCCTGGCCTGAGCGGTTGGCTGGAATACTTAAAATAGAGGTTATCAATGCGGGTAAAGTATATCAGAATACCGCAGACTTATTGGAACGCTTCGATCAGGATGTTGTAGCTAAAGAACCTGGCAGAGTCGTGATTTTTGCCGGAGTTGGGGATGCCCTGAGAGACAAGACATTAGATGAATACCAAAAGAATATCAAGGCTTTGGTGGAAAAGGCTGAAGCCAATCATATCAAGCCTATCTTAGCACTACCCATTCCTTTTCCTGGAACTGATAAGCTTTATCAAGAGTATCGGGAGTGGGAGATCACCTTTGCCCAAGAAAAGAACATCACGACACTGGACTTTAAAGAGGTCCTCTTCGATGCCGATGGAAAGATCTTGAGAAAATATTCCGATGATGGAAAATACCCTAATAAAGATGGATATAAGGCGATGGGGGACTATGTGGCAAGGGTATTACAGTAAGGACTAAGAAAAACATCACAGATCTTAAAAAAACCATTAATAAAACAAGCGTTAGGGCTATAAGGTTACCCAACGCTTGTCTTATTTTAGTTTGTTATGGCTCCACATAATTTGTATTTTTATTGGAGTTATTAAAGCCAGTATATAGGTCATCTTATTTTGTCTGATACGCTTCAGCGAGTTCCTTAAAAGGATTGACCCGTACCTCAAGACTGAAAAGATGAGGATGATTCAGGCTGATATTTTCCATATAATTCAGCCATTCAATGATCAGGGCTTTGTAAACACGCTTAATATCGGTGGTTAAATGATCATAATCATCGGCTGTCAGTTCTCCGGTACTGGAGCGCTGTACTAATTCCTGCTGAAGGTGAAAGACTGAAAGGATCAGATGATTGAAAGATTGATCTTCGGAAAGGAATGGGTTTTGGAGAAGAGAAAGCATGAACTCACGGTTGGAGCTTAAAGATACTTTGAGATCATCCAGGTCGTTTCTGGCCAGGGTGAAGTCGATTTGCTCTGATGACTTCTTGGCTTGGATAAAATCTTTTTTGGTCCACTTTTCGTTAACAACCAGATGTGGACACAGCAAAGGGATATTTTGATTGGCGACGGACAGTTCTTTGATCAGAGTTGTACCCATCTCCGAATAAAACAAACCGATGGTCGTATTTCTTTTCCGGTAGCGAAGAGGCTTTTCCCTCATGCTGAGCAGTTCATCCAGGATAAAGGTTGTGAATAGGACGTAGATGGGAAGGAAAGCAAGGTTTAAGAAAAAGCTTTCAATTATCACATCCACTTTTGCAAACACGAAATAGTAGAGCAAATATAAGACGATAGATATAGCCAAGAATATAAAGATACTCAGGCGATGTTTTCGGAACATCTTCATCCTATCGGAAGCCTCCTTTTGATTGAAAAGCTTTAGATCATTATACATATTGATATATTCATTATATGACAGCTAATCCTGCAATTAAATATAATGGATGATCGCGGTAAAAATTTTGTTAAGCTTTAAGCCTTTGGATAGAAAACCTATTAAAATATCTCCTTTAACAAGAAAAGACAGTGTAGTACTGTCTATTTCTTTTCGTAATATTATTCTACGGTTAAGATCAACACGATAACTTAGTGTGGCAGATACAACGATATCATAACAAAGAAAACAAATCCAATAATTGCCCCCAATAGGGCCCAGGCAGGGTGTCTTTCTCTGGACAGGGGCCAAAGCTCAGCTAATACCAGAAAAGTCATGGCACCGGCAGCAAGTGAGACAAAAAAACAAAGCGAGGAATGGACAGCCCCCAGCGCAATTTTACCCAGAATCGCTCCAAGTGGAGTAAAGAAAGCGATACCGAAAGTGAGAGCTAAAATCTTATCCCGACGGATTCCCGCCATCAGTAAAGGAGTCGCTGTCGCCATACCCTCAGGCAGATTATGTAAGGCGATGCCGATGGCGATCATCATTCCCAGGTCTCCGGTCGATTCATGTCCGACAGCGATGGCCATTCCTTCCGGAATATCATGGAGTGCGATCCCGGATGCGATCAGGATACCGATCCGCTTCAGATGACTGCGACGAGTCTTAGGGATATTCTTGTGTCTTAACTTCAAGAGTTTATCGGCTATCCACATAAAGAAGATACCAACAAAAAAACCGTTTAAAAACTGAAAAGGCTCTTGATAACTTAAAGCAACTGGTACTAGATCAAAAGCGACTACTGCTAACATGACCCCGCCAGCACCTGCTAAAAGAGAGGCCAGTAAACGTTCAGGCGGTCTTCCCATGAACAGCACGATCACACAGCCGGCAGTTGTCGCTAATCCCGCTATTGTACTGATATAAAGAAGATAAAGAGGAGATTGTTCGGATTGAAACATTTTATCCTCCTAAAATAATCTGCAAAGAAGTTCCTGATGAATCTTATTGGTTATCAGCATTAAATATACGTTGTGAAAACAAGTATAAAAAACTCCCTCCATGGAAATAAATACCATCAAAGAGATATTTTACGAGATTTACAAGGAGAGAGATTAACATGTTCTTAAAAAATGAAAGATGTAAAATGGATCAAATGAAAAAGAGGATTATCTGTACTGTGGTGGGCATCGGTTTATTGATTGGTACTTTGGGGTTAGGCCCTGTTAGCAGTTTCCAGGGGAATAAAACCTACTCTAAGATTGATATTCGAGAAGTAAATCCCACAGAGATCATCCGTTTTCATGTTATCGCTAATTCCGATAGCGAAGATGATCAGCTTTTGAAATATGCGGTGAGAGATGAGATTCTTAAAAAGGTTGCACCTAAGCTCGCCAAATCCTCTTCTCTGGCTGAGTCCAGAAAACTTCTGCAAGAGATGGAGTCGGAAATCTTAGGTACAGCTCAACGTGTTATTCAGGACTGGGGTAAAGATTATCCTGTTTCCATGGACTTTGGAATTTATTCTTTTCCTGCTAAATCTTACGGAACAATCGTTTTACCCGGCGGAGAATATGAAGCGGTTAAGATTAAGATTGGTGAGGCCCAGGGAGCTAACTGGTGGTGTGTATTGTTTCCGCCTCTATGTTTCGTCAATATCGAAGAGTCTACTGCTCTTCCGGTAGACGGCAAACCAGGAGTACCTTTGGATTCAGCCGGAAAAAACCAACACATCTCAAATGAGAAAAATACGACTACAGTCCTTACCACGTATGAAGGTAAAAAAGTAGGATTCTTCTTAGAGAGATTCATTCAGTAGAAAAACATTATTAAGACAACTGATCAACATATTGACCAGCTGTTTTAGTGTTACTACATATTTAATAGAGCTACACTTAATATTATGGTAAAATA
>CAYZDF010000103.1:0-137 GCA_964477085.1 uncultured Gracilibacteraceae bacterium
CTCCCCTGCGTCGGGATAACACCTACGAAACGTTGCTCCCTCCGGTCGCGAGCTCGTCGGTTGCTCCCTCCGGTCGTGAGCTCACCCGGTTGCACCGGGGAGAAGTTACTCCCGTCGGTCGTGAGCTCGTCGCTTTG
>CAYZDF010000103.1:237-7404 GCA_964477085.1 uncultured Gracilibacteraceae bacterium
CGCCTCGCTTTGCGCCTCGCTTTGCGCCTCGCTTTGCGCCTCGCTTTGCGCCTCGCTTTGCGCCTCGGTTCCGCCGTGCCGTTAGCTTGCATTCATTGAGGGTACCATGCTAAATATATAGCCTCTTCTTTAGAGTGAAAAAACTATGACAAACTTGCAAAACACCAATAAAGTACTTATATTTGTACTTGTTTAACGACTTATTTTTAAGACTATGATAGCAGCAAATTATTCAGAATTCAGAAATGGACTCAAAAGTTACCTTGATAATGTAGAGTTTAACAACGAGACCTTAATTATAAAGAGAGGGTCCGGTAAAGGAACTGTCATGATATCACTTGAAGAATATAATTCAATCATGGAGACCCTGCATATTCTTCGATCTAAAAAGAATGCAAAACGACTTTTTGAGTCTATTGAGCAGATGAAAACAGGAAAGAACTCCCAGAAAAAGCTGATTGAGGAAATATGAAAATTGTTTTCTCAAAAAATGCGTGGGAGGACTATATTTCCTGGCAAAGCCATGATAAAAAAATCCTTAAGAAAATTAACGCCCTAATCAGAGAAATACAAAGAACCCCATATGAGGGGTTAGGAAAACCTGAACCATTAAAATTTGAATTAGCTGGATTTTGGTCAAGGAGAATCGATATTGAACACAGGTTAATCTATCAAGTTGAAAAAGATAGTATTCTTATCTATGCTTGTAGATACCATTACGATAACAAATAAAAACGCAAGCCAACACTGACGGCAAATCTCATAGGCTCAGCCTTCGCCCAACCTTCGCCAAAGGCTACGGTTGGCACAGCAAGGCTATGGCTGACGCAGTTGTCATGGTGCCAAAAACCGCACTCCCGATTCGCTTTACTCATCGGGACAGGCTTTACCCTTCTGGGGGGTGGCTTTAGAGAATACAGTGGTGAGCTCGTCGGTATGCGCCTCGTTTTCGCCGGGTCTCGGTAATCCGGGTCCCGGTTCCGCCGTGATGGGCAGCCGCCGGTATTATAAGGAACGAAATACTCAATTATTCATGCATTAGCCATTTTGATTAAATAAATCTCTTAGTATTGCAGAAATTCTAATTTATGTACATGAAATTCTCCATTCCCATGAAACTTAAGCAACTGAAGGTATTATTTATCCTGATTACAACTGTTTTACTGGTATCGTGCAATAGCCAGTACAGAAAGACAGAAAATGGTTTCAAATCGGTTACAGATTCAACCGTAACGGAAATTCAGTTCTTTTCGCCCGAAATAGTACGTGTTGTTAAATCGAAGAAAGGGTTTGAGTTTGAGAAAAGCAGCCTTTCTGTAATAAAAGAGCCTCAGAAAGTAGTCTATTCCATAACAAGAAGCGATAGCACCATAGTTGCAACAACCGAAAAAATGGCCGTGAAACTACACCTCACCACAGGTGCCGTCTCCTTTGCCACCGCTACAGGCGAACCCCTCCTCACAGAACAGGCGAACGGAACATCATTTCTGGCCAAGCTGGATATCGGGGAACCGACTTTTGCAGTAAAGCAATCATTTACACTCGACAAAGACGAATATATCTATGGTCTCGGGCAGTACCAGAAGGGTAAAATGTCGCAGAGAAACCAGAAGCTGACAATGGTTCAGGAGATACTGGAAACCGTGGTTCCTGTAATGTTATCGAACAAGGGATATGGCCTTTTTTGGGATAATTACTCCCCTACCGTGTTTACCGACAATCCCGATACTACATCATTTGATTCGGAGGTAGGCGACTGCATTGACTACTACTTTATGGTTGGAGGAACCGCTGACAGGGTTATTGCCAACATGCGCGACCTGACAGGAGAGGTTCCGATGATGCCCTACTGGACATATGGCTACTGGCAGAGCAAGGAGCGGTACAGGAGTCAGGATGAGACTGTTGGAGTGGTTAAGAAGTACAGGGAGCTGGGTGTGCCTATTGACGGTATTATTCAGGACTGGCAATACTGGGGTAATAATTATTACTGGAACGCCATGGAGTTTCTGAATCGAAACTTCCCTGATCCGCAGAGAATGGTTGATGAGGTACACGAGCTGAACGCCCGTATGATCATTTCCTGCTGGGCGTCGTTTGGTTCCAGAACGAAGCAGTACAGCATACTGAAGGAGAAAGGGATGCTGTTCGATTTCAAAACGTGGCCTCTGGTACCTGAGGGCGACAGTGCGGTGAAAGTTTACGATGCCTACCACCCCGAGGCACGCGAGATATACTGGGATCACCTCAACAGAGGCATCTTCTCGCTGGGCATGGACGGCTGGTGGCTCGATTCGACCGAACCCGACCATTTTGAAAGGGAAGATGATGATCTCGACAACAAAACCTATCTTGGTTCGTTCAGGAGGGTTCGCAATGCCTATCCTCTTCTTCATGTGGGAACCATAGCCACCCGTCAGAAAGAGGTCAGCAGGGACAAAAGAGTATTTATCCTTACCAGGTCGGCCTTTGCCGGTCAGCAGCGGTATTCAGCCAACGCATGGTCGGGCGACGTTGTTTCAGACTGGGATTCATTCCGGAACCAGATTTCAGCCGGATTAAATTTCTCACTTACTGGTATTCCTTACTGGAACAGTGACATAGGCGGATTCTTTCTCTGGCTTTTCCCCGGAGGGTATGAAAACCTGGCATATCACGAATTATATGTCCGCTGGATGCAGTTTGGAGCATTTTGTCCGATGATGCGTTCGCACGGAACCGACAGTCCCCGTGAACTATGGTATTATGGCGAAGAGGGAGACTGGGCATACGATGCAATGAAAAAGATGATTGAATTGCGATACAGTCTTCTGCCCTACATCTATTCAACCTCATGGGATGTAACCAAAAACAATTCGACCATGATGCGGGCGCTAATGATGGATTTCGCCCACGACAAAAATGCCCTGGACATAAACAATCAGTATATGTTTGGGAAGAACATATTGGTTTGTCCGGTAACCGAGCCTATGTATGTGAAGTTCAGAAAAGACCGCAGAAGGTATTTTGGAGAAAAAGAGGACTTCAGTACGATAAAAACAACTGAAGTATATCTTCCTGCCGGAACCAAATGGTTCGATTTCTGGACAGGCAGTGAACTGGAGGGTGGGCAGACAGTAAGCAGGGAAGCACCGATTGATATCCTGCCCCTATACGTGAAGGCAGGATCGATTATACCATTTGGCCCTGAGGTACAGTATGCCAGTGAAAAAACAGACCCGCTGACAATCCGGATTTATCCCGGCGCAGATGCCACATTCACCTTTTACGATGATGAGCGAGATAATTACAACTATGAAGACGGAGCTTATTCCACGATAGAAATGAAGTGGAACGATGCATTGCAGACATTTACCATTGAGGCCCGGAATGGCGAGTACAAAGGGATGCCTGAAAGCAGAAATATTTTGCTCATAAAAGTACAGGAGGGAAAAGGGACCGGACTGCCATATACAGAGGAGGCAGATAAAGAGATTGTATATACAGGAGAGAGGATTGAAATTAAGCTTTGAATATGTGCACCCAGACGGTGGTCGCTGATGTCACCAATGAACCTTTACTCACTTCGTTTTGTGATCTCACCAGGATTCAGTTGTTACCACCCGGTAGCGAGCTCTTCGGTTGCTCAATTCGGTCGTGAGCTCATTGGATTGCGCCCTGGTTCACCGGGATTTGGTTTTGCCGTGAGTATCGCAGCGAGTTTGGGTAGTTATTCTCCGGCTGGTTATTCCTTGGATCATAAAGGCTTTTGAGATTATATAACAGTTTAACATAATCATATAGAATATGATGACACGACGTTTTTTATTAATTGCAGGATTATCAGTGGCATACCTTTTATCGTGTACAGAGAAGAGGGAGACTTATTCCACGTTTATTTTTCAGGAGGATTTATTTGGTCAATGCCATGCTTCAACAATTGTTGAAATTGATTCCGGAGTGTTTATGTCGGCCTGGTTTGGGGGAAGCTATGAGGGCGCAAAGGATGTGTCTGTTTGGGCATCGTATTACAGGGATAGTAAATGGGAAGAGCCGGTTAAGCTGGCAAATGGAATAGTGAATCAGGATACGTTCCCTTGCTGGAATCCTGTTTTATATATGTCAGCCACAAAACGTTTGTTCTTATACTATAAAGTAGGGCCAAATCCCAGGGAATGGTGGGGTATGGTTTTAATCTCAGATAATCTTGGTGATTCATGGAGTGAACCAGTCAGACTGCCGGAAAATGTTTTGGGACCGATTAAGAATAAGCCCATCAGCCTGGGGAATGGCACCTTTCTGGCACCTTCCAGTGTAGAAACTTTGGATGACAGGTGGCTTGCGCATGTTGAAATTTTTTCCGACAATGGGGAATACATCACATCTTTGAGCCTGGATCATGGCGATAGCATATGTGCAATACAGCCATCTGTCCTTGTGCATCCCAATAATACATTACAACTGCTATGCAGGAGCCGGCAGAATTTAATTGCACAAACATGGTCTTTTGATGGTGGGTATACATGGGAACCCATGTCCCTGATTAATGTGAAGAATCCAAATTCCGGCAATGATGCCGTCACGATAACAGACGGCAGGCATTTTCTGGTCTACAATCCGTTGGAAAGTGGCAAGGATTGGTGGCTTGGACGTAATATTCTGAACCTGGCTATTTCTGATAACGGTTTAGACTGGAATACGGTTGTTGTACTCGAAAACCAGGATCAGGGAGAATATAGTTACCCGGCCATTATTCAGGATTCAAATGGTATGATACACATCACTTATACATGGGATCGCAAAAGAATTAAACATGTAATTCTAGATCCAAATCTGTATTGAATAAGTCAGTATCACCTATGTAGCCAATGGTATAAAGGAACCAGTAATATACAAAACCTAAAAAAGGTTCAGATCAATTTTCTATTGACAAACCATTACCTTTAACCCTAATTGAAAAGAGAGTAAAATTTCGGACATAAGAGGATTCAAAATTATGAATAAGAATATTTTACCTGGCGTTTTACACGAAGTGCCAGATGATATAGAAAAAGTACTGGTAGCAGATACGGATATACTTGAACGGTGGAACAACCTAACCCCTATTCAACGCAACGAATGGATCTGCTGGGTTACTATTGTCAAAAAAGCTGAAACGAGAACAGAACATATTCACCGTATGCTTGAAGAATTGAAAGAAGGCAAACGGGTACCCTGTTGCTGGCCAGGCTGTCCTCATCGCAGACCTTCAGCGCAAAAATGGATTAAAGGAGTTAAGGTATGAAAACAACACCTGAGCATAATGAAAGAATTTCCAAGATGACTTTTGCATCTGTTTATCCGCACTACAAAAAAAAAGTTGAGAGTAAAGGCAGGTCAATAGAAGAATTGCATGAAGTAATAGAGTGGCTGACAGGCTTTGATGACAAGAAGCTAAAAGAATTGATAGACGAGAAAGCTACTTTTGAGACCTTCTTTAAGAGAGCGAGATTAAACCAGAGCTCACACCTGATAACAGGAATGATCTGTGGCTATCGTATAGAAGAGATTGACAATCCAATTACCAAACAAGTAAGGTATTTGGATAAGTTAGTGGATGAATTGGCAAAGGGAAGGAAAATGGAAAAGATTTTACGAACGACATAAATCAAGTCAAAAAGAAAGACTGCCTGTAATTCCGATGTTAAGATTCCATAGGCTTGAAACGGTTTCAGATGATTCAGTGCCGGTCATCGTGGTAAAAACCTCGCCATACCCTTCCGGGTGTGCTTTGATTGGTCAGGGGAGGATAAATTGCAAAACCGGAACAAGGCCCCTAATGCAAGACATTGCCACCCGAGGGAGGAGCATCTGATTCCTCTTCATGTTTGTTGCGGGGTAGTGGAGAATAAGATCAATAGCAATTAAATGGTGAATGAGTGTTGTGCTGACTTTCCCTGACTGCTTCAAGTAAGGAATCTGTATCTTTAGAGAGCCAAAACCAGACAGATGAGAAACCAATTTGAATACTTCCTTAAGAATTTTGAATTATTCCATAATACCAATGAAGCAGAGATTGAATATGGAAATATTGGAAGTGCATCTGTCGTGATAAGGAAGAATTGCGATGACTCTTTCTGGCTTGAACGAAAAGATATAAATACAGATGAAGTAGTCTGGAAAGAGTGGAAGGGAGTAAGGATTCCGTTTCTGTTTGACAGGTGTGACGATATTGACATTATCACTGAACAAGATGGCAAGGCAACGATCAATTATGACATTGTAGCTTCAGCAGTTTACTTCTTAAGTGGATGGAATGAATATGTTAATCCGACAAAGGATCGATTTGGAAGAATCACATTCAGAGATAGTATAATCAGCCGGCTGGAGATATCGGCTATTCCTGTTGTAAACTACTACTTTAACATTCTGGAAGAAGCGCTCTTTTTAGTCTATGGAGATACCAGAAGAAAAGACTATTGGGATGACCGCAACTTTGCTGTTTTGTTAACCCATGACATAGACACATGTAACAGCGGTTGGCTGGAGGGCTCTGTCAGTGAGTTGAAGAAGAGACAGTTCACGTCAATACCCAAGCTTATTTTCAAACGTATGTTTACAGGGGATGATTGGTTTAACTTTAAAGTGATAACAGAGATTGAGGGGAAATATAATGCGTCATCCTCATTCTATTTCCTGCCGCAAAAAGGGAAAGCAGGAGGCTTGAAAAATGCAGATTACGACATCAAGAGCAAGAGTATACAGGAAGCTATTTTATTTCTCAGGAGGCATGGCAAAGAGATAGGTGTACATGGCAGTTTTGGATCTCACATCAATCAGCAAATCTTCAGGAATGATATATCGAGATTAGGCTCACAGCCAATAACAGGAAACCGATTTCATTATTTAATGTTTGACCCTGAGAAGACAGTGAGTGTCTTAGAAGATTGCGATATTAAGTATGATACATCACTAGGGTTTGCAGAACATATTGGTTTCAGAAGATCCACTTGTTTTCCTTTTTATCTGTATAACTTTGAAAAAAATGAGGTTTCACCGGTAATTGAGATTCCATTAATCATGATGGACACAACCTTATCGAGTGCTAAATACATGAATATCTGCAAAGAAGAGGCTTTGAGGAGATTTCAAGATTTAATTGATGAAACTGAAAGATTCAGAGGAGTGTTCACATTACTCTGGCACAAT
>CAYZDF010000104.1:0-7316 GCA_964477085.1 uncultured Gracilibacteraceae bacterium
TCGGCGGAAACTTCGAATTAACTGGTGATGTTGCTGAATTTGGTAAAAAAGGTGAAAACGGTGCTAAACTTGCTATAAAAGAAATCAACGCAAAAGGTGGCGTACTTGGTAAGCAAATGGAGTATGTTGGTACTGACAACAAGTCTGAAGCTGGAGAATCTACAGCTGCAACAACCAAGCTGGTTACTCAAGATAAAGTTATCGGTATTGTTGGACCAATGACAACAGGTAACACTCTTGCTGCTATCCCAGTTGTTACAGAAAATAAGGTTCCTTTGGTAACTCCCACCGGAACAAACTCCAAAATTACTGTTGCTGAAGATGGTAAAGTAAACACTTGGTTATTCCGTGCTTGCTTTATCGATCCATTTCAAGGTGAAGTAGGAGCTAACTTTGCATTCGATACTCTCCAAGCAAAATCCGCTGCATTGATCATCGACCAAAAAGGTGACTATGCAAAAGGTCTGGCTGAAAGCTTTAAGAAAACTTTTGAAGCTGCAGGCGGAACTGTCGTTGCTTCTGAGCAGTATGTTGCGGGACAAGACAAAGACTTCAGAGCGATCTTAACGAACATTAAAGCTAAGAATCCTGATGTTATTTTTGTTCCTGGCTATTATGGCGAAGCAGGACTTATCATTAAGCAAGCGCGAGAATCAAAAATGACGATGCCTATTCTTGGAGGAGACGGATGGGGTACTGGCCCGATCGTTGAAGTAGCTGGTGTTGAAGCAATGAATAACACTTACTATTCTGACCATGTTGCAGCCGATGATCCTGCACTTGCTGATTTTGCAGCTGCTTACAAGGCAGAATACAATCAAGAAGCTGACAGCTTTGCTGCTCTCGGCTATGATGCAGCTAAACTATTAGTAGCAGCTATTAAAAAAGCAGGAAGTGCTGATACAGAAAAAATTCAGCAAGCACTTGAGACTATGTCTGGTTTCAAAGGTGTCAGCGGTGACATCAATGTTGATTCGGCAACCCACAATCCTAAGAAAAGCGCTTCCATCCTTAAGTTTGTAGATGGCAAGAAGGTCTTTGCAACCAGGGTTGATCCTAAGTAAGGAATAATGAGCATAAACGAGAGTCAGAACGTTTACTGCGATCCCATATAACAAAGATATAAGGGGGGGAAACCCCCCTCTTCTAATGCTAAATACAAGGTTAAGAGGAGTGAAAATATGGGAAGCGCCGATATAATTATTCAGCAGTTAATTAACGGAATATCTCTTGGCAGTATCTATGCACTCATAGCCTTGGGCTATACGATGGTTTACGGTATTATTCAGCTGATCAATTTCGCCCATGGAGATATTATGATGGTAGGGGCCTATATTGGTTGGTTTTGTACCACAGTGTTAAAATTATCGTTCCTTCCAGCACTTATCACTTCCATGGTTTTATCAGCATTGTTAGGTGTGATTATCGAAAGAATCGCCTATAAGCCTCTCAGAAATGCCACAAGGCTTGCAGCCTTGATTACAGCTATCGGTATGTCATTCTTCTTGGAGTACGGAGGTATGTGGATCGTTACACCTCAGACCCGAACTTTCCCGGAGGTTTTCCCCCAAACAGTATATAGTTATGGGAACATCACGTTTAAATATGGAGACATCGTTATCGTCATAACAACGGTGGTCTTAATGGCCCTCTTACAGTTTGTTGTAAAATATACTCGAGTTGGTAAAGCGATGCGCGCGGTTTCCTTTGACAAAGATGCTGCAAATCTGATGGGCATCAATGTCAACAATACAATCTCGGCTACATTTGCGATTGGTTCTTCTTTAGCAGCAGCTGCAGGTGTACTTATTGGGGTATACTTTAACACCATTAATCCATTAATGGGTATTATGCCGGGTTTGAAAGCATTTGTAGCAGCTGTACTTGGTGGAATTGGAATCATACCTGGAGCCATGCTTGGCGGGCTGGCGATGGGTCTCATAGAATCCCTTGTAAGCGGAATCGGTTTTTCAACCTGGCGCGATGCGGCAGCTTTCTTAATCCTCATCATCGTCCTTATAGTCAAACCTACTGGTTTATTAGGTAAAAATATTCGCGAGAAAGTGTAGGTGGGCTATATGAAATTATTTAATAAGAAAAATATCATCTCACTCTTTCTGCTGTTTCTCATCTATGGGGCTGTTCAGATTGCTTTTAATGCTGAGGTATTAGATAGATTTTACATGATGACTTTGGTTTTGGTGTGTATTTATATTATTTTAGCAGTCAGTCAGAATTTGATCACAGGTTTTACCGGACAGTTAGCGATAGGTCATGCCGGCTTTATGGCGATTGGTGCGTATATGTCCGCTTTAATTACCGTTAAGATGGAGGGCTCCTTAATTGCAGGCTTAGTTTTTGGAGCGATCGTCGCTGCTCTCGCGGGGGTTCTTATCGGTATTCCGACATTACGATTGCGAGGTGATTACCTTGCAATCGCAACTTTAGGTCTGGGTGAAATCGTTCGTATAATCTTTTTAAACTGGGACTACCTCGGTGGTGCAACAGGATTCCAGGTGGCCAAGACCATCAACTGGACATGGGCATTCTGGCTCATGGTTCTTAGTGTGGCCGTTATCAGCAACTTTATTAACTCTTCCCACGGAAGGGCCTGTATCTCGGTAAGAGAGAATGAGATCGCGGCTGAGGCTATGGGTATCAATACGACTAAATATAAGGTTATGGCCTTTACGATTGGTGCAATGTTTGCAGGTTTAGCTGGAGGGATCTATGCTAATTATATGTATCTCATTCAGCCTGGCACGTTTAATTTCTTAAAATCTTTTGAAATCCTGGCTATGGTTGTACTTGGTGGCCTTGGCAGTATTACTGGCAGTATCATTGGTGCAGGGGTTATGACCATTGTATCAGCTCTATTGGCAGATTTCCCTGAAATGCGAATGGTAATTATCGCGATCCTCCTGATTCTCCTTATGATCTTTAAGCCAAATGGGATTCTGGGTAATAAGGAGTTTAAACTTGATTTCTTAAATCCAGAGAAGAAAGGTGACGAGAATGGCACTACTTAAAGTTGATAATTTGTCCAAATCATTTAGCGGACTTAAAGCTGTCTCCAACCTTGACATGGAAATCAATGAGGGAGAACTGGTCGGCTTAATCGGTCCTAATGGCGCAGGAAAAACGACCGCCTTTAACCTGCTAACCGGTGTTTATGTTCCTACGGACGGCAGAATCACTTTTCAGGACAAGAAGATTAACGGTCTTCCGCCCTATAAAGTTTCTTATCTGGGAATGGCCAGAACTTTTCAGAATATCCGTCTCTTCGGTGATCTTTCCGTTATCGACAATGTTAAAATTGCCTATCATCAGCACATATCTTACAATACACTCTCTAGCATCTTTCGTCTTCCTGCATTCTTCAAAGGGGAAGAGGAGATGGAAAAAAAGGCATACGAATTTTTAAAAATATTTAGTCTACACGATAAAGCCAATGAACTAGCTAAAAATCTTCCTTATGGACAACAACGTCGTTTGGAAATAGCCCGTGCTTTGGCTACCAAACCTTCCCTGCTGCTGCTGGATGAGCCGGCAGCTGGCATGAATCCACAAGAAACGCATAATCTGATGGAACTGATCCATTGGATTCGTAAAGAGTTCAAGCTAACGATCCTTCTGATTGAACACGATATGTCACTTGTCATGGGAGTATGCGAGAGAATCTATGTTCTAGACTATGGGATGGTCATCGCTCATGGAACGCCTGAGGAGATTAAGAATAATCCTAAAGTCATCGAAGCATACCTTGGAGAGGAGGCTATCTGATGATGCTATCATTAAATAATGTTCACGTCTATTATGGTGCCATTCACGCTTTGAAGGGCATTTCATTTGATGTCAATAAAGGTGAGATAGTGACACTTATCGGTTCAAATGGAGCGGGTAAAAGCACATGTCTCAAAACAATTTCAGGCTTACTTCGCCCTAAAGAAGGAACATTACGGTTTAAAGATAACGACCTCACCGTTGTTACTGCACCACGGATCGTGGCCAGAGGCATTTCCCATGTGCCTGAAGGACGAAGGATATTTGCCAACATGTCAGTTTCTGAAAATCTTGATCTTGGTGCTTACTTACGTCGAGATAAAGCAACGATTAAAGAGGATATGGAAAGGGTGTATACACTTTTTCCCCGTCTCAGAGAACGCAGACGACAATTAGCCGGTACCTTATCCGGTGGCGAACAGCAGATGTTAGCGATGGGCCGTGCACTGATGTCTAAGCCGGAGTTGCTGCTTCTAGATGAGCCCTCAATGGGGCTGGCACCGATTCTTGTCAAACAGATTTTTGAAATAGTCCAGGAAATCAATGCTCAAGGAACAACCATCCTCCTTGTTGAACAAAACGCAAGGATGGCTCTTTCTGTTGCCCATAGGGCGTATGTTCTTGAAACAGGGAAGATTGTACTCTCGGGTGATGCAAAGGAATTGATGGAAAGCGAAGAGATCAAGAAAGCATATCTTGGGGGTTAAGCATTAAAATACCCTGTAGCGTATATAATTGTTTTAAAATAATTGCTTTCTTATAAAGAAAAGGAAATTAAGAAAATCTGTAGAAATGAAAAGCAATTATATCTTGTAGAAGCTCAGGTAAGGAGGGCAATTGTATGTATGTCCAACAATTCATGACTTCCCAGGTAATTACTGTTTCTCCGAATGAAAGTATCCTTAATGCGATGAATATCATGAAGACTAAGAAGATTAACAGGTTGCCGGTTGTCAGTAACGGTAAGCTTGTCGGGATCGTAACGGATGGTGACTTAAGGGCAGCATCTCCTTCCCCTGTTACCTCTTTGAGTAAGTTTGAAATGAACGAGCTTCTTTCGAAAGTTAGTATCATTGATGTTGCCGTTAAGAAAGTCGTTACCTGTACCCCAGATACACTTATCGAAGATGGAGCATTACTGATGAGGGAATATAAGATTGGTGCCCTCCCCGTCTTGGAAGGTAATAAATTGGTAGGGATTATTACCCAGAATAATATCCTGGATGCCTTCCTGGATATTATGGGTGCCCGTAGTCCTGGAAAAAGGATTGTGATCGAAGTCAGAGATGAGATGGGTATTTTCAATGAAGTATCGGCTGTAATAAAAGAATACGGAGTTGATATCACCAGCCTGGCTGTATATCATCTTCCTAATAGAAAAGCTCAGATCCTTTGTCATTTGGATGGAAGCGGTGCGGATGAAGCTGTTAGCACGTTAATCCAAAAAGGTTTTAATATTACTTTATAAAAGTGTTATTGGTTAAACTATACCAAATAATATTATAAGCTATTCAAGGGTGGAGAAATCAGCAGAGTTTATCTCCACCTTGTTATTTCCACGGAAGCTTGGAAGCCTGTAACAAGGTGGTCTTAGTTATAATTATTTAAATTTATATAAGAATGTGCTAAAATGATGCAACAGAGATATAAGTGTTAAGGGAATGTATGGTGGCTGGTGCTGTCCCCGGACTTCAAATCCGTGTGTCGGGACGCAGAACGTTCCGAGGTGTGTTCGATTCGCACACATTCCCGCCATTTCTCAGAGGAGGAGAAAAGGTGAATATATTTGACATTATCATTCTGGTGCTATTGCTCTTTGGTGGAATTGCCGGTTTTCAAAGAGGGTTGATCACCGGTTTAGCAAGATTTGCAGGCAAGATTGCTTCTATCGCTATAGCAGTTCTTTTCCATCAAGATTTTCTCAATTGGTTAGAGCCTCGTTTTGGGATAAGAGAAAATATTCAGCCACACATAAGCAGTTTTCTTTCGAAAATTATAAAGAGTCAAACCCCTGTTTCCGCTTCGAAAGTAAACACGGACGCAATGATACAGCCTGTAGTTGGTGAGGCTACAATCATATTAACTGATTATGCGCTTAAGGTTATTTCTCTGCTGGTATTGTTTTTTTTGGTCGGGTTTATGCTCAATCTGATTATCACCTTAGTCATCACGCCGCTGGCAAAATCATTGGGCTTTGTTAACAGAGGAGGGGGTCTTGCCTTTGGTTTGCTGAGTGCAGGAATTGTTCTTTGCCTGGTGGTAGGACTGATTGAACCGTTTCTATCTTCTTTGAGTACGGGGTTATCCAGGGTCAATGATTCACTTTTCTATCCGTGGCTAATGCAAGGTTACGATATCATTTTAGGAGTGGTATCTACATTTGTAGGAGATATTATTACGAATCCCTTAGAAGGGTTTTCGATTATCAAAGATACAATCATCTAGTTTAATCAAAAGACGAGTTCTAATACGCTAGTTTAGAGGTTTTTCTTTTTGTGGAGGTTTATCACCATGATGCTCAATGTGGGGGATATTGTAAGACTCAAGAAATCCCATCCATGTGGAAATACCGATTTTAAAATAATGCGAACCGGAATGGATTTCCGGATTGAATGCTTAAAGTGCGGGCATCAGACATGGATTACCCGTGTTAAACTTGAAAAAAATATCAAACATGTGATACATAGTGATCAAGATCAGTAGGCTTGGTTATTTTGATAAGAACATATGGCTTAATTATGAAATAACATCTTTAAGAGATAGTAAATCCAAGTTCTTTAATGGCAATTCAAAGTTTTCTTCAAGGTTTAATCCATGTCAAACTTAGATTGAATGATAAACTATATATAAAGTACTTAAAATAATTGCATATTCATAAACTAAATGTTATAATAATTTGCTGTAACAATTATTATTCCCTGCTCTACACAATGCTGTTGTAGGGCCATATAGTCCGAGGGGAGGTGCATTTATGCAAGCGTACGAAGTTATGTACATTATCAGACCGGATCTCGATGAGGAGGCAATTAAAGCGAATGTTGACAAGTTTGCTGAAGTTGTCAATGCCAACGGTGGTTCTGACCTAAAGGTTGATACCTGGGGCAAAAGACGCCTGGCTTACGAGGTCAAGAAGTTTAACGAAGGATTTTATGTCCTCATGAACTTTAACGGTGAAGCTCGTACGGTTGAGGAACTGGAGAGGCTCATGAAGATTTCTGATGCCATTATCAGATTCCTGACAACCAAGAAGGATTAAAGAGGTAGCGGAGGAGTTAAGGTGTTAAATCGTGTTGTGCTTATAGGACGATTGACAAGGGATCCGGAACTGCGCTATACACCTAACGGTGTAGCTGTCGCATCGTTTACTTTGGCCGTTGATCGCAATTATAAAAATGCTCAGGGCGAAAAAGAAACTGATTTTATTCCATGTGTGGTATTTCGTCAGTTAGCAGAACTTTGTGCCAACTATTTGGCTAAGGGAAGATTGGCTGCTGTAGATGGAAGGATTCAAGTTCGCTCCTTTGAAGGGCAGG
>CAYZDF010000105.1:0-7230 GCA_964477085.1 uncultured Gracilibacteraceae bacterium
GGCATGGTTTTCATTATTCGTGGTGCAAGGCAAAGCCTTGCATGAAGTTTGTATGATTTGGAAGTCGAAAGTTGCATAATAAATAATAAATACAAATATTGTTTGATTATTAGAATATTTGATTTCTAATAATGGTTTGTGTTCTTCCAGGACCAACAGCAAGTATGGTTAACGGTACTTTCGTTAGTTCCTCAATGCGCTCTACATATTTTTTAGCCTCAATAGGTAATTGCTCATAACTGCTAATTGTAGTCAGATCTTCTTGCCAACCGGGCATCTCTTCGTAAATTGCTTCGCATTCTGCCAATACCTTGAGACTCTGAGGAAATTCTGTCAAAAGCTCACCTTTATATCGGTAGCCAGTACAAATTTTCAAAGTTTCCATCCCTGTCAGCACATCGAGCTTCGTAAAGGCAAAATCTGAAATGCCACTAATTCTTACGGCATAACGAACGATAACAGCATCAAACCACCCACACCGGCGAGGCCTTCCGGTAGTTGTACCGTATTCTCCGCCCCTGCTGCGGATAAGTTCACCTGTTTCACAGTTTAATTCAGTTGGAAATGGGCCTTCCCCTACACGGGTTGTATAGGATTTAACCACCCCTACTACTTTGCCTATTCGCGTTGGCCCGACGCCAGCTCCTAGGCAAGCTGCACCTGCTATAGGATTTGATGAGGTTACATAGGGATAGGTACCGTGGTCGAGATCAAGGAGTGTCCCTTGAGCACCCTCAAACAATACCTTCTTGCGATCATCAAGGTAACGATTAACCTCCAGTGAAGTATCAGCAATATAGGATTTCACACGCTCAGCATAACCCAAATATTCCTGAAGAATCTCTTGGTAGACAAGCTCTGGTTGTCCGTAAATTTTACTAATAACCAGATTTTTTTCTTTCAAATTATAATCAAGCTTTTTAGAAAATTCTTCTCTGTCTAAAAAGTCGGAGAACCGAATTCCCGTGCGAGATGCTTTATCCTTATAGGCTGGACCTATTCCTCTCTTGGTTGTCCCGATCTTCTGTTCACCTTTAAACTCTTCCTCCAGAACGTCAAGGATCTTATGGTAAGGCATAATGACATGTGCATTGCTGCTAATTAATAAGTTACTTGTACTAACTCCTCTTTCCTCAAGGTAATCAAGTTCCTTAATCAGAACCTTAGGATCGATAACTAAACCATTGCCGATCACACAAACCTTATCGGAGTAAAAAATTCCGGATGGGATGAGATGCAGTTTATAGGTTTCATTATTGATCACAACGGTATGTCCAGCGTTATTTCCACCTTGATACCGTACGACCATATCAGCCTTTTCAGCAAGAAAATCAGTAATCTTCCCCTTGCCTTCATCCCCCCATTGTGCACCAATCAGCACTACAGCAGCCATGATAATTCCCCCATTTCAGTCCTTGACTCAAACCAAACATTTTAATAGTATCAACATACTAACCTGTTTGTCAACAAAAATTCGAACATTAACTCACGATATTGCTTTAATGTTCGAAAAACACCTCACTTAGAACGCTTTATTAACTAAGCACTTCTATACATTCACAGAGCCTTTTCCCGTCAACTAATAAAAAAATAACCTCTGATCATACCGTATTATACTTTTTTTCCAGATTCACAAATTTCGTAAACTCTTTAAGATAGCCTAGTTCAACCGTACCGACAGGTCCATTACGATGTTTAGCTATAATGATCTCTGCGATTCCTTTCTTATCGGACTCGGGATGATAGTATTCATCTCTGTAGATAAATGAGATTACATCAGCATCTGCCTCAATAGCACCAGATTCCAGGAGGTCTGACATAATTGGTCGCTTATCCTGGCGCTGTTCTACCCCACGGTTAAGCTGCGATAGAGCAATCACAGGTACGGATAACTCCCTGGCTACTCCTTTGAGTCCTCTTGATATCTGTGCTACTTCTTGCTGGCGACTTTCAGCCCTCCTACCTACAGTCATAAGCTGTAAATAATCTATAATAATAAGTCCAAGTCCTTGTTCCAGCTTGAGGCGTCTGGCTTTAGATCTTAATTCTGCCAAGGAAATACCAACCGTATCATCGATATGTATCGGTGCCTCAGATAATGGTCCAACGGCTTGCGTTAGTTTTGGCCAATCTGAATCCAATAGTTCCCCCGTTCGCACTCTCTGCTGATCTACCATTGCTTCTGAACACAAAATACGTTGGACGAGCTGTTCTTTTGACATCTCTAAGCTAAATAAAGCTACAGGTATCCCTGCCTTTACAGCAGCATTTTGAGCCATATTTAAGACAAGAGCTGTCTTTCCCATAGAGGGCCTGGCAGCAATAATGATAAGATCCGAAGGCTGCCAACCGGATGTGATACGATCAAGTTCTCTGAAATAAGTAGGTACTCCCGTAAGATTGCCTTTATTTGAATAGAGATATTCTATTTTGTCAAAGGTCTTGAGTAGGATAGCGCGAATTGTCACAAATCCTTCTTTAGTTTTGCGCTGAGAAATATCAAGGATAAGCCGTTCAGCTTCTTCCAGAAGACTCGCTGCTTCTTCGCCAGTTTCGTAACCTTTTCCTTCGATATGCCCAGCCATCCGAATCAATTGTCTTAACAGTGACTTTTCAGCAACGATTTGAGCATAATGCTCAACATTGGAAGCAGAAGGTACTGCGCTAGCTATTTGAGATACTGTGCCAATCCCACCAATGCTCTCCAGCCGACCACTTTGTCTTAAATTTTCGGCAACCGTAACAAGATCCACCGGTTCTCCTCTTTCGAAGATATCTTGTATAGCGAGATAAATGGTCTTGTGGTTATCGCGATAAAAATCTTCAGCCCCAAGGATTTCGAATACCGTACTCCCCTTTTGGGGATCAAGCATGAGTGCCCCTAAAACGGCCTGTTCTGCCTCCAAATTATGGGGAGGAACTTTAGTAAGCTCCATCTCATTTTCTCCTCGTTTCTTTCTAGTCAGCTTGAGCTATTTTAATAGCTTCTTCAATATTATCAACAGCGATTACTTCTATTCCTTTAAGTCCGGAAGGCACTTCTGTCAAGTTCTCCTCAGGAATGATCACCGTTTGAACCCCTGCTTGCTTAGCACCAAAGATTTTTTCATAAATACCACCAACAGGCTTGACCTTTCCCTGAATGGAGATTTCGCCTGTAACGGCAATATCCCGTCTTAGAGGTTGACCTTTAAGAGCACTATAAATAGCCATCGTTGCAGCTAAGCCCGCTGAAGGTCCATCTATTCTGCCTCCGCCAACTACATTAACGTGTAGGTCATAGTTCTTTAAATCTTCACCGGTAAGATTGCGAATGACAGCTGTGGCATTAAACACTGAATCTCGCGCCATGGTACCTGCTGTCTCATTAAAACGGATACTTCCTTTACCTTCGAGTCCGGCAAATACTTTCACTTCGATTTCCAATACAGATCCTAAGAAGCCGGATACACCCAATCCCAGGATTCGGCCTATATCCTTTCCAGGAACCACTTTTTTATGAATATAAGGTGTCAGCCTGGCTGATCGGAGTACTTCCCGTACATGTTCAGCTGTAATAGTAATTTCTTTTTGTTGAGGGTTTTTGTATTTGGCTAAGCCATAGGCATCCAGTAGGATGCTATTGGCTTTTCTTCCTTCGATGACATACTCACTGATGATTTCCGGTACGGTATCTTCAAGATTTACGTGTAGTTTTCTAGCGGCTTGTCTGACGATGTGTATAATATGGGATGGTTCTAAGGGAACAAAATATACTTCTGCACAACGAGAGCGAAGAGCAGGATTTAATTCCTGTGGTTCCCGAGTCGTAGCACCGATTAACACGAAGTCAGCCGGGACCCCTTCCTCAAAAATGCGTTTGATATAAAGCGGAATCTGAGGATCATGAGGATCATAGTAGGAGGACTCAAAATGGACCCTTTTATCTTCTAATACTTTCAACAGTTTATTAAGGAGAGTTGGATCCATCTCACCGATTTCATCAATGAATAGAACACCCGTATGCGCATCATTTACAAGTCCAAGCTTCGGTTCCGGGATTCCTGTTTCAGCGAGGTCTCTTTTGGCCCCTTGATAGATTGGATCATGAACAGAACCCAAAAGCGGATTCGTGACATCCCTCGGATCCCAGCGCAATGTTGTTCCATCTACTTCAACAAAAGGTGCATCCAGATTAAAAGGAGAATCCGGAAATCCCTTAACTGTTTCCAGTGCTACTCTTGCTGCAGAGGTTTTACCAACTCCCGGCGGTCCATAAATTAAAATGTGTTGCGGAAAGGGTGTTGCCAGCCTGGCAAGTAATGCCTGGAGAGCATTCTCCTGTCCGACTATTTCTTCCGGAGATTGTGGCCTCAAGACGTCAACAGCAGAAGAAACAGGCTTTGTGGCGTTCATCTTTTCTAATAAGGCAAGTTTTTTCAAAGTCTGTGCATTTTCAGGACCGCCACTTTCTTTTAAGACCTGTGTTTTGATCTCTTTTAAATATTCTTCGTGTCGTTCCTGCATTTTCTCGGCGACAGCTTGATTTAATCTATCCTCAACAGAGCGTTTAGCTACTGTCTCGGCAATATTTTCTTCAATCTCTTGCAATACTGCAGGAATCTCTTCCATGCTGGGCTTTGACTTATCTGTGGGATCATCGTGAGTTAGTTTTTGCAAACCCAAAACCCTTTCCCCCAGATCTTCAGAACGCATTAGCCCCAGAGCTTCTAATTTACTGGCTTTGAGAATTAACTTATCGGTTCCGTAAAGGTTGGATAGTACAACATATAGGGCATCAATCTCTAGTTTTAATTGTTCCTGTGTTACCTGTGGTTCTATGATATCATTCTGTTTAAGGAATTTCCTTAAAAAGCCTTTCACATGGGTCACTTCCTCATTATTACTGTTAAAATCCTTCTACTTTAACCTTAAGGTTACCACTTACTTCTGGATGGAGTTTCACGGTTAATTCATGTTCACCAATCGCTTTGATGGGTTCTTTTAATTCAATCTTTCTCTTATCTATTTTAAGTTTATATTCCCTTTCTAAGACTTCAGCGATCTCTTTGTTGGTTACAGATCCAAATAATCTTCCTTTTTCACCGACTTTTACTTTAAGGACAACATCCATATTTTCTATTTCTTTTGCTAAATCTAAGGCCACATCTTTTTCTTTCTGTTTTCGTATTTCCTCTTGCTTCTGTCTATGCGCTAAGTCCTGTACGTTTCCTTGAGTCGCCTCTGCCGCAAGACCACGCGGAATAAGAAAATTGCGAGCATACCCATCAGATACTTCACACACTTTACCTTTTTTCCCCAAGGTTTTAACATCTTCTTTCAATATTACTTTCACTGCTTTCCCTCCTCAAGTTTTTCGGGAATTTTCCTAAAATTAATGACTAAATCAAATAGTCCAATAAAGATAAGCCCAACTAATACAAAATACGGGAAAAATACACCGGCAAATACAATAAGCCATATAAATACCCGTGGTATTTTGGGATGTCTAAATAAAAAAGACAAGCATGAGAATCCAATGATTATTGAGATTGCACCCATAATGACCATTAAATTTAGACCGGTAATGGCTAAAATCTCGAACCCGAGGTATTCTCCCCCTAAATAGCTTGCTAGGCCAATGATCGCAACCCATACGGCATACCATGGCAAACTCCACATCGTAAATAGAATGTTCTTGGTATTTTTTTGAGATAATCGAAAAACAAGGTACGCAATTCCTAACTCCATCATTCCAATAATCCCTGATATCGCAGGCAGCAATTTGTAATAAATAGGCATAGCTATACGCAAATATCCTTCAAACTCGGCAGAGGTCATGCCCTGCTTTTCTAACGCCGTAAGCGTTCCTTGTTGCTCATAAAAATTAAGTGCACCACGAATCTTATCTTGGAGATTATCAGGCTGAAGTGCAGCACTCACTGTCGGGATAACCGGAAGTGCACTAATTGTAGCAGCGAACATCAAACTCCAAAACATACTATGAAATGTTGCGATGCCCTTTTCTTTAAGAGCCAGGAACATAATCCCGGTCCAGGGAGTCAGGCCTATGTTGATCAACGCTTGACCACCAGCTGGTATGATAGAAGATAAATAGCCAAGAGCCAGAAATAAGATGGTTGAGCGCAAGCCAGAACCTCTGCTATGGATGAACACAGCAAGGAGGAGTAAAATTTCAACGATCCAACTCCACGTGTCAAATAACGAGGAAAAAAACGGCACCAGTATTAAGATTATTCTTGATGCATATTGGAGAGCATCCTTATCATTTATATTCATGAAGTTTTACCCCTGTCAGTCTTCCTCAGGCACAAGATAACCAAGCAGCTGACTAAGATCTCCCCATTCTGATTCAAGGTCAAGAAAATCCTCATTCTGCCACTGGGACATCTCTTTATATAATACCCTGTCCAGCCTAGAAAAATCAAAACCTAACCTGCGAGTAAGCAAGTAGCTTAAACCGACAAGTTTAGCCATACTCTCTAGTATCTGTACTTCTGAGGCATTTAAGGTGCCATGCTGTACTTGCCATTGTGCCTTAAGCAGCTCTACTTTTAGCTCTTCAATGGCTTTAGAGCATTTAACCACATCGACAGCGACTGATTCCACTACAAAACCCCCTTATGAACGGCCACGGAAGGCCTAATATCGCGGTGCCACGGATGGCATAGAAGAGTCAGGAAAAATAACATTAATCTAATATGATTTCTAGAAAGCTCTCCAAAACTCCTTCTTTAAGTTTGAATATACCATCCATTACCTTTTAAATAAACAAAAAAAGGGAGACATGCTCCCTCCCTTTGCTATTCAATCATATAGGGCAGTAATGCAATACTGCGGGCCCTTTTAACAGCGATGGTAACTTGCCTCTGATGCTTGGCACAGTTTCCTGAAATTCTACGAGGCAGAATTTTGCCTCTTTCCGTTATAAACTTGCGCAGCTTAGGTGTATCTTTGTAATCGATGCTTTCGACTTTGTCTACACAAAAGCTACACACTCTTTTACGTGGACGGCGTCCGCGTTCTTTTCTAACGGCAGCGTTAGCCATAAAACGCTCCTCCCTTCAAACTAAAATGGTATATCGTCATCAAGACTAACTTCATGGGCAAAAGATCCAAAATCATCTGATCCAGTTGAAGTATTGGTATTACTACTGTCCTTCGGACTGAGGAACCGTACATTTTCCCCTAAGACTTCGGGAACCCATCTTCTCTGGCCATCCTGCCCTT
>CAYZDF010000106.1:0-7184 GCA_964477085.1 uncultured Gracilibacteraceae bacterium
TAACTATTTTGTTGTATGTAGTCAAGAAAATTATTATTGACGATTAGACCCCCTGCCTCTAAGGGCACCAAAAAAGGAATGAAAATATTATTATTTTCAGGGTAAATTCTACTATTTAAAACTGGATTTTAATACTTTTCCGGTTCCAAGAGCCACACAAGAAATTGGATTATCAGCTACTGAAACGACTAATCCGGTCTCTCTCGAGATCCTGCGGTCAAGAGAATTGACCATAGAACCACCACCAGTCATGATAATACCTTTGCTCATGATATCGGCTGCCAATTCTGGGGGAGTCCGCTCCAGAACGTCTTTGACACCTGCAACAATAGAATCGATGCTCTCTTCCATCGCTCTAAACGTATCTTTAGAATTGATTATAATCGTCTTTGGAAGTCCGGTAATCAGATCTCTGCCCTTTACTTCCATTTCATCATTATCTTTTCTTCCTTCCGAAACAGCACAACCTACTCTTATTTTAATTTCTTCTGCTGTTCTCTCTCCAATCATCAGATTATGCTCACGCCGGACAAACCGAATAATAGCTTCATCGAGCTTATCTCCACCAATGCGTATACTTTTCTTGGTAACGATCCCTCCAAGACTGAGTACCGCAATATCCGTTGTTCCCCCTCCAATATCCACAACCAAATTTCCTTCTGGACTGTTAATATCGAGACCCGCTCCGAGAGCTGCAGCGTACGGTTCCTCCACAACTTTCACCTGTCCGGCACCTGCTTTATAAGCTGCTTGTTTTACTGCTCTCTCCTCGACTTCTGTTACACCTGAAGGGATACAGACCACGACTTTATTCTTAATAAATGGCCAATTTTTAATACCAGCCTTTTTTAATAAATATTTGAGCATGATCTCGGTAGTCTGGTAATCAGCAATAACCCCGTCTTTCATTGGTCTTATTGCTGTAATATTCCCAGGCGTTCTCCCAAGCATCATCCTGGCTTCTTCTCCTACCGCAATCCTCTTCCCAGTATTCTTGTCAATTGCTACGACTGAAGGTTCATTCAATACAATCCCCTTTCCATGGACATAAACAAGGACACTCGCGGTACCTAAATCAATCCCCATCTCTGTTCCAAACATCGACTATACTCCCTTCTCATTAAATGCTTTTAGGCTTGTCCTCATTATAATAAAGTGACGATCCATACTAAACTTGGCCAATTATCGTACAAAATACAATCTCCCGGGGATGGGAGATATTTTTTCATAATATTCGCTGTTTTTATCTGTTTTCCTTTTTCTTTCTGCATAAAATAACTTTTTTTGCTTTTTAGTCATGCTAATCACAAATTTGCTTATACTTCTTCTTTGTTGCCTCACCACCTCGAATATGTCTCTCTGCTTTGTTGCTGTCTAATATATGCTTAACCTGCGAAGAAAGCTGTTTGTTAATATGAGGTAGTCGTTCGGTTACATCTTTGTGCACGGTTGATTTTGAAACCCCAAACACTTCTGCTGTCTGTCTTACTGTACAGCTCGACTCTATAATGTAGTTGCCGATATCCAATGCTCTTCGTTTAATATGTTCCTGCACGCTCCCTCTCCCCTTTATATCCAGCTATGTTAATTCATTTATATGCTGGTACAATTAAAAAAGACATCCTTTAGAGGATGTCTTTGTTTGGTAATTACTGTACATTATTCAACTTTTTGGTTTCTGGTTTTATATTAAGAAGAAATCTAATACACCTTCTGCAGTTTGGTGCCTGGATAATAATATCCGAGTATCTCCGTATGTGCTTTTCCGGCTTTGGCTAAATCGTTGGCACCATATTGAGACATCCCCACCGCATGCCCTTTACCATAGGTTATAATCTCGATCTTCTTCCCCTGAAGTCTCCATTCAAAATCGGTTGACGGCAATCCCAGTTTGGCTCGTAAGTCAGTTCCCTCAAATACTTTATTTCTGATGGCCAAGGTTTTGATTCGGCCTGCTTTTGTTCGGCCAATGATAATGATGTCACTGTCAGTAAACTGTAGCGGAATTTGAGTAAAACCTAATAGCTTATAAAATTGATCAATAGCGTATACTTGATGTTTAACAAATCTCAAAGGTGTTACTTCCCCGGAGGGTACACTTACTAAATAACTCGTCTCGGCACTCCATACGTCGCTCCCTTTTTCCGTATTCTTCCGGCCACAGCTGCTATGGTAGACGGCATCAATGCGCTTCCCGTTATAAGTCAGTATCATTCCCTGTGTTTCTTCTACTGCTTTTGCAATTTTACGATGATATTTGAAATAGTTTATAATGCCCCATTTCCTTAACATATCTTGCTTTGAATTCCAAGCCTGGGTCTTCTCTGTGGTATCGACATCAAAAGAAGCCCTTTGTTGGTTATCCTCTATTTTTTTGAGCACATATGTTCTCGCAGCAACAGCTTGAGCCTTTAATGCTTCCAACTCAAACTCAGCCGGCATCTCTGCGGCAACCACGCCAACCAAGTAATTCTCCAACAGTGTACTCTTTACTTCACCGTTAGGCATAACTATCCTAACTTGAAGATGTTTCGATGGTGTTCCAAAAAAAAGTGTTATAGTATAGGGAAATATTCCGACTAAAAAGATAACGGCCAAAAAAGCAGCCGTTATTTTTTTCATATTTAGGTTCACATTCCATCCTCCCAGCAGTACAAGCTTTAGATTATTTCTATGCGTTGGGAGCAATGGTTATGATTCGCTATAATTAAATTATTCAGTTTTAATCATATCCGCACCGAGTATTCTAAGCTTTAAATCAAGATTTTCATAGCCACGTTCTATATGATGAATTTCGCGGATCTCTGAAGTTCCGTTTGCCGTTAATGCTGCCAGAATTAAAGCAGCTCCTGCACGCAAATCACTGGCAACGACAGTAGCAGCATTGAGGCTTTCCATCCCCTGGACAATTGCACTTCGACCTTCTATCTTAATGTCGGCACCCATTCTCTTTAATTCATCAACATGCATAAATCTATTTTCAAAAACGGTCTCCGTGATCACCGCTGTCCCCTTTGCTTTCGTCAGCATCGCAAGGATTGGTGCTTGTAAGTCAGTGGGGAAACCTGGGTGTACTTGTGTTTTGACATCAACCGCATTATAACAGCCCTTGCCTATCACCCGTATACCGTCATCTTCCTCACGATATATAACTCCTGCTTCATCAAGCTTTGCTAACAATGGTTTAAGGTGAGCTGGAATCACATTCCTGACAAGGACCTCCCCCCCACAGGCGGCAGCCATTAAAATGAACGTTCCTGCTTCTATCCGATCCGGTATTACTGTATGGGTAGTACCATGGAACTCTTTGATACCTTCAATATAGATGATATTAGTCCCCGCACCACGGATCTTACCACCCATTTCGTTTAGGAAATTGGCTAGATCAACAATCTCAGGTTCCTGAGCAGCATTCTCAATGATTGTTGTTCCTTCCGCACAAGCTGCAGCCATCATGATATTTTCAGTAGCACCCACGCTTGGAAAATCAAGATAAATCCTTGCTCCTTTGAGTCTGGAAGCACTCACATCCAAAAACCCATGGTCCATACGCACCTGAGCTCCTAAACACTCAAGTCCTTTTAGATGCCAATTAATCGGCCTGGAGCCAATAGCGCAACCACCTGGATGTGAAATCCTTACTCTGCCTTTACGGGCAAGCATCGGTCCCATAATAAAAATGGATGCCCGCATTTTAGAAATAAGATCAAAAGGTGCCTCGATACTCTCTATCTCCTTTATGGAAATATGCATCTTTTTTCCGGTCCGTTTTACCTTACCTCCAAAAGATTCAATAACCTGGCCCATGACCTGTACATCCAATAAATCTGGTACTTCTTCAATTACAACTTTATCTGTGGTTAACAGGCTTGCAGCAATAATAGGTAAAATGGCGTTTTTAGCACCACTGACATCTACTTTCCCGTGAAGTTCCTTGCCACCTGTTACTAAATATTTGCCCAACGTTCTGTCATCTCCTGACATATTTCTATCTCTCTTGCTTCAATGTTTATAATGCAGAGAAGTTAGGAATGAATTTAGTTATATGTGTTTTTTTCTAACCTTATTAATTCTTTTTCTTACACTATTATTCCTGCTCTTATCTAAAATTCCCTTTGCTAAAATTCTTCCAGCAGAGCAGGTATTGCCAGTACTGTCTGGCCTTGGTTGTTTTTATGCATTGTTTTGGCTACAACTTGAATGTTTGCTACTTTCTTGGTAAGCATATTACTTTGGGGTAATAGCTGATGAACACCTGATATTGATATCATATTCTCACAATGGACCTCTTGTATAGCGGTAATATTACTTTGATCAAAATACTCTGAAGGATTTAATAAACTATGTATCCGTTCCTCAAAGATAACTTTTGTTTGTTTGTCTTCTAATGACTTTTGTAGGTCATAATAAAACCTCAACGCATCTCTTTCTTCAGTTTTTTCTATAACTGAAGATGCTTTATATTTAAATGCCCTCCGTCCTGAATAATCGCTTAGGATCTCTTTATGCCACTTTAACTCTGTACCGTGCAATGCACTTTCAATTCTTGAAAGGTCTGCAGGATCTTCAGACCAAATAATATAGTCAATATGGGCATTCAATACTTCAGCCAGACCTGATTCTAGGAGCAGGGGAAAGCTTTGCACCTGATGCTTGTTATATAGAGAATCAGCAAATAATAAGGTTGGAGTCAACAAAATTATAACGATCAAAACAGTAATTGTAAACTTATTATTGTTTTTTAGATATAAAAACATTTTTTCGCCTCGTTTGACATTAAAATTGAATAGTATTCTTTTAGAATCATTAATAGTTTGACCAAACACACTGAAGCCAAAACATAAGATAAAATGTAAAGTTTATAATTATCGCCTAATATTCTTGTGATCATTGTTTTTCGTGCTAATATATAAGTAGTAGCAAAACTAACAAATTACACTTATGGAAGGGAGACCTACCATTGGAAGGCAATAGTCATTCTCACGGACATACACATCATCATCCCAATAAAAAAAGCGTCCTCAATCGTCTTTCCAGACTTATTGGGCACCTAGAGGGGATTAAACGAATGGTAGATGAAGATGTGGATTGCAGTGATATTCTCATCCAATTATCGGCAGTACGCTCTGCGATCAATAGTACAGGTAAGATTATTCTCAGTGATCATATAAACCATTGTTTGATTCATGCTTATGAAGAAAATGACAATGAGGTTATTGATAAATTAAATGATGCTATTAACAAATTTTTAAAATAATCTTCAACGTATTTAGAAAATGATACTATGCGCAAAGTGCACGGCATGAACCGTGCACTTTTAATGTTAACTTATTTGATTATTAATAGTTACTAGCGCTCAACAGCTTTGATTCTGGCTATCGCTCTTTTTAAGGCAACTTCAGCCCTAGCGAGATCCGTATCGGGCTGGCGTTCCTGCAGACGCTTCTGCGCCCTGTCTTTAGCTGCCTGAGCCCTCTCAATATTAACATTTTCAGCAGTTTCGGCAGTATTGGCAAGCACCGTCACTTTATTGTTTACAACTTCCATAAAACCACCGCTGATGGCCAATTTACTAATTTTTCCACCTTCGGTATACCGGACAACACCAATACCTAAACCTGCGATGAGCGGAGCATGATTGGGCAAGATACCTAATTCGCCATTTTCACCTGGGACAACGACGAATTCTACATCCTTATTCAGGACTTGGCCGTCAGGTGCAACGACATTAAAATTGAAAGTTCCTGCCATAATCTACACAGCTCCCAACTGTTTAGCCTTTTCGATTGCGTCTTCAATCGGTCCGACAAGCCGGAATGCTTCTTCTGGCAAATCATCGTGTTTACCTTCGCAGATTTCTTTAAAGCCTCTGATGGTCTCCTTAATGGGTACATATTTACCTTTCAAGCCGGTGAAAGCTTCTGCAACACTGAATGGCTGGGAAAAGAAAATCTGAATACGGCGGGCCCTGTGGACAATAATCTTGTCTTCTTCACTCAACTCATCCATACCGAGAATCGCAATGATATCCAAAAGTTCTTTGTAACGCTGAAGAATGGTTTGAACTTGTCGAGCTACCGCATAGTGTTCTTCCCCAACGATAGACGGAGTCAAAATCTGTGAAGTGGAGTCCAGCGGGTCAACAGCCGGATAAATACCAATTTCAACGATAGCACGACTAAGAACGGTTGTTGCATCCAAATGGGCAAACGCAGTAGCCGGTGCTGGGTCGGTCAAGTCGTCCGCAGGGACGTAAATGGCCTGAACGGAAGTGATAGAACCCTTTTTGGTAGAGGTAATGCGCTCTTGGAGATGACCCATTTCGGTAGCCAGTGTTGGCTGATATCCTACCGCCGAAGGCATGCGACCTAAGAGTGCGGAAACCTCGGACCCTGCCTGAGTAAAACGGAAGATATTATCAATGAAGAGAAGGACGTCTTGTCCCTGCTCATCACGGAAATATTCCGCTTGGGTTAGACCGGTCAGTGCCACGCGGAGACGGGCTCCGGGGGGTTCGTTCATCTGACCAAATACCATGGTCATTTTGCTGATAACCCCTGAATCTTTCATTTCATGATATAGGTCGTTTCCTTCACGGGTACGCTCACCAACGCCTGCAAATACGGACAGACCGCCGTGCTGGGTAGCGATGTTATTAATCAATTCCTGGATTAAAACGGTTTTGCCAACGCCGGCTCCACCGAATAAACCAATTTTACCGCCCTTGGCATATGGGGCCAAAAGGTCAACAACCTTGATTCCTGTCTCCAGCATTGTATCAGTTGTCTCCTGTTCGGCAAACGACGGAGCTTTTCTGTGGATTGGATATTTGACAGGGGTATCCACTTCCGGTTGATTATCAATCGGTTTTCCAAGAACATTGAACATACGGCCAAGAGTTTCAGGGCCAACATTTACAGTAATAGGTGCCCCTGTATTGATTGCATCCATACCTCTGGTCAAGCCGTCGGTGGAGGACATCGCCACGCAGCGAACGGTATCATTGCCCAAATGCTGTGCGGCTTCCAGGGTCAGGTTCATATTCTTTTCTTCATTCTTGATTACAATAGCACTATAGATTTCCGGCAAGGCATCGGGATCAAACTCAATGTCAACTACCGGACCCATAACTTGAATTACTTTACCTATATTTGACACAAGCTAGCAACCTCCTTTGTTAAGGT
>CAYZDF010000107.1:0-7148 GCA_964477085.1 uncultured Gracilibacteraceae bacterium
TACCTTTGAATGAAATAAAGGTAGGTGAAGTGTTCAACGAGATTTTCAATCTCGCCAGGCTGTTGACAAAGTCAACAGCCTTTACTTTTACACTAATTACCAAAAGGATTTTTCGGTTTTATGTCGAATATTACCAATATAGATTCTTTTGGGGGTTAGTTAATGATAAAAGATAACTCAACGAAACAAAGTAAAATCGAATTGGTCTGCATAGAGAGTCTTGTACCACAGGATCACCTATTGAGATTAATTGATAAACATATCCGCTTTAACTTCATTTATGACTTGGTGAAAGACTTGTATTGCGAAGACAATGGCAGACCGGCTCTTGACCCAGTTGTCCTTTTCAAGATGCTGTTCTTAGGATACCTTTATGGAGTTCGTTCAGAGCGTCAGCTTGAAAGAGAAATACAGGTTAATATAGCCTACCGATGGTTTTTAGGGCTTACCCTAACGGACGAGGTGCCTGACCACAGTACAATTAGTCAGAATAGGAGAAGGCGTTTCAAGGACACAGATATTTTTCAGAAAGTATTTGATGAAATCGTGCTTCAAGGAATTGAACATAAACTGATCAGTGGTAAAGTGCTCTATACCGATTCGACCCATTTAAAAGCAAATGCGAACAAAAGGAAGTTTCTAATCGAGCAGGTAGAGAAATCGGTTAAAGATTATGTAGATGACCTTGAACAAGCGATCGAAGAAGATCGGACTGACCACGGAAAGGATCCTCTCAAAAAAAAACTAAAAATGCCGGAAGTAAGAGATAAAAAGGTGAGTACGACCGATCCTGAAAGCGGATACATGGTACGGGACGGTAAACCCAAAGGCTTCTTCTACCTAGATCACAGAACAGTAGATAGCAAGTTTAACCTAGTCACAGATGTTTTTGTTACACCTGGTAATATCAACGATGTTGACCCTTACCTTTCTCGCTTAGATCGACAGATTGAACGATTCGGATTCAATGTGAAGTATGTAGGTTTGGATGCAGGATATTTTACAAATCCCATTTGTAAAGGTCTGGCTGATCGTAATGTACAAGGTGCAGTGGGCTTTCGTTTAGGACCTCATGTAAAAGGCAAATACACAAAAACTAAATTCCAGTATATTAAAGAGCTCGACCTGTACGTATGCCCATCCCTTTATTCCTTGCACTACAAGACAACAACCCGAGAGGGATACAGAGAATACGTCAGTAATTCAGAATGTTGTGCAACTTGTCCAAATAGGGACAAATGCCTGACATCTGATAAAAGTTCCTACAGAACCATACGGAGACATGTCTGGGAACAATTCAAGGATCAGGTAGCTGCTTTTGTTAAAACAGAAAGAGGAAAACGGATATATAAACGCCGAAAGGAAACAGTAGAGCGGAGTTTTGCAGATGCTAAAGAGCTGCATGGACTTCGCTATTGTCGTATGCGTGGACTAGAAAAAGTCAGTGAGCAATGCTTACTAACTGCTGCATGTCAGAATATGAAAAAGATAGCCACCATTCTGGCTAGGCGGTCCTCTTCTTCAATGCGTCCTTTTATATATCGTTTCAGTAGTTAATTTTACCTAACTGCATAGTTTTGATCCAAAGGAAAACCCCCTGCGTTTAATGAACAGGGGGTTTGTCATCAATCTGAAGGACGGAAACCGTCCTTTTTTTATTATTGAATGACATAGCTCCAATTGTTCCCGTGGTGTATGGGCTAGCTTAGACTGTCCAGAAATAGACGGTGTAAGTTGTCCTGAAGTTGCTGTCTCTGTTGACCATCAATGGCTGTTGGGTTTATCGCATTGAGGCATAACCGGTTTAAACAAGGAGGGGAGGCCGGTTTTCTTCCCCCAGGCAGGGGGAAGTCTTGCTTCAACCGTGTAATGCCCTCCTCAGGCGCTCGGGTCGCTCCCCAGCGTTGCCCTATCCTCCTGGGAGGAGAAAACCGGCCTCTGTTATCACAATAGCGAGATTTGGAACCCTGACAGAAGAATCTTGAGCAATTCCTTTCGCTTCTTTCCAATCATCTTGCAAATGGTGGGGTTAATCTCCCGGTTCATACCAAACAGTTTTGTCCCATGGGCTTTAGCATAGTGTAAGAGTAATTCCCTTAGCTCCCTCTCGGAAAGCCTCATCCCGATATAAGCGTCAGTAGCTCTGATTATCTCAGAACCCATCTGCTTAACCGTCAACGGGTTTCTAAGCAACCAGATTTCCTCTTTTACCGCCGCTTTTACTCCCGGTTTACACCGTTCCTTCATGACAACTCACCTTGGATGACGAACTTCACCATATGGTCATCAATAATCGCCTTTCCATTCTGAGCTCCATAAATCAAGCATTGGGTACAGACCTTGTTTACCAACCGTGCAGCACCGCTGGAGAAAGAGTAAATCTCATCAACCGCTGCATCGGAGAAGATGTCTCGAACTGCACCCGCATATGCGAGATGGCTATTGATGTACTCGCCGACCTGTGACCGGTCATAGTGGGGCAATTTACACTGAAGGTCGATTCTCTGGCGGATAGCTGAGTATGCCTGGAGGCGGAATTTATCCCACAGCTCACTTTGTCCCACCAGGATGAGTGCCATTGGACTCTGGGCATCCATCCGGAAATTCAGAAGAAATCGCACCTCTTCGAGCATCTCCCGATCCAGGAGGTGTGCTTCATCCACCACCACGACCGGCTGAAGATGGTGGATGCCCCGCATCAGCTCAATTTCTCGATGCAACTGGCGTTTGGCATCCCCCCGGTAGAACTTTGCCTCACAGCCCAACTGCTCCAGAAGTCCTTTGTAAAAGTGTCGGGGTGTCAGTTTGGAATCAGACAAGTACATTACGGAGTATTGGGCGGGGTCCAGGATATCCTTGAACTTGCGGATGGTAGTTGTTTTCCCGGTTCCGCAATCCCCAGTGACAACAGCAAACATCTGACGCTGTGCCACATATTCCAGTCGTCCCAGAGTTTCTTCAAGGGCAATAGACGGATACAGCTTTTCAGTCGGGATATTCCGAGAAAATGGAGTATTGGTCAGTCCATAGAATCTTTCAAACACGACGTGCATCTCCTTTCCCTACAGAACGATAGGAGATAGCAGGGGTTTGCTGTTCTTTCCTAGCCTGATTCTGCTTTTCTGCTGCTGCCAGGAGCCTTGAGGATTCAGCTTGCTTAGGCCCCATATGGTCAGGAAGAGCAGGGCGCCTGCCGGCCCGCTCGCCAATCTGCAACTCCCTGGCTTTCCAAGGGGTGTGGCCCTCATACTCTATGATAATCTCTGTTGTATCTGCGGGGTCATAAACAACGTCCACTGTACAGCCGATGAAAGCCAGGCCTACCTCATACTTACGACCCTGAAAGCTGATACATCCAGATTTATCGACCTTACGGTCCTCGCAGTGCAGAAAGGCCTGTGCTACAACATCCGGGTCCAGAAACTTCAATGCTTTGGTATCACTGCGGTAAGCGGTTTGGGGGCTTGTATGTTGTCCCAAAGCCGAATGTGGTTTGTTTTGATAGCATTCATCCATCCAAACCCAGAATAATTGGTTCAGCCTATCCAGTGTCTTGGGCTTCTCCAGAGCTATCTCTGCCATGAAATTGCCCACAAGCCGATTCAGTTTCTCAGGCTTCCCGGTACTCTCCGGTGAGTAAGGTTTGGCATACAAAAGACGAATCCCGAGCTTGGAGCATGCCCGCTTCATCCATTTGTTTCTGTACTGGACTCCATTGTCGAAATATCCACTATCAGGAACCCCGTACTTTTGAATGGCTTTCCTCAAACAATCCTCGACGATGATCTGATCCAGTGTGGGGTAAAATTCCGCATGCAGAATGAATCGTGTGCAGTCATCCATTACGATAACGAGATATACCTGTTTCTTGGTTCCATCCTTACCGATTGGTAGATACGGCCCATATTTTATGTCCGACTGCCAAAGCGTGTTTCTGTGTTTTTGTTGGAAGCGCCGAGCTGCTACCCCTCCATTGGCATACATCTTCATTTGCCGGGTGCTGTAGCCTCGTTCAGCGAGTTTCTCCTGCAGTGTGCTGCGCTTCAACTGTCCCTCGGCAACCAAGCCTTCCCATTCCATAATCTGAATAATGCTGGATACGCTGCGACTTGGTACCTCACGTCTCAACAAGATAGCCTGCTCCAATAGATGGGCCGGGATCGCATCATCCTGTTTGGATGCCTCCCTGCCTTTGGGTTTGAGTCCTTCAAAGCCAGTGGTACGATAGGCTGCAATGTACCTCCGCAGTGTCCGATCAGACACTCCGAACTGCTCGCTAATATGGGCCTTGATCTGCTTTTCCTTAGCAGGATCAACTCCCTCTGCAAGCAATGGAGAAATTAATTGAAACCGTTGCTCAGCGATAGACTCCGCCCTTTTATGATCCTTCATGTTGACCCCCTCCAATAGCTAGAATTTGGTTCAACATGAGTCTATCACTTCACTATGAGGACAAAAATGCAAAACGGGTATGTACCCATAAATTTTCATTTACCAGGGATTGGACAACTCTGGCCAGCCATCCGGGAGCATCTCCCACGTGGTTGTATATCCTTTGGAGCAGGGACTGGGGTAAACAGGATCTTTTTACCACAGAAGCTGTGCCGTATCTCTCTGAAAGCGCATCCAAGCAACCTGCCCAGTAATGTGCAATGGTTCTGTACCATTCCCGCCACCGCCTGATCGTGGAATCATCCGCTGGAATATGGGTCAGAGTATTTCCAGCCAAAACGCTTTCAATACATTTACTCTCGTATCTTTTATACGGGACCAGTTTATCGGGGAGCTCATGATGTACTTTTGCACACCCTCTGCAACGTAGTCTGCGTATCACCAGGATGATTCTATTTGCACCATCATCAATGTATTTGCGTGGCCTACTGCCGATTACCTTCAAGCCCATCCCACAACATGGACACGGATTCTGCTCCCTGCTCCTTACATAAAAACCTCGGATTGGGTATTTTCATCCAGCCAATAATCTGTTACAATGATCATGTGTTGTGTGGAAGCGTTCCTGGATTGCTATTTGCCGATAGTATGTCAAACCGGGAACGCTTCTTCCTTTCCAACATATTCTATGGACATTATACACAGCAAATGTTGGACAGGCAAGACCGTCAACTTTCGGGCATTCTAACCGAGCTTAAACAATATGATTTGTCACGTTCATTTCCTCCGAATCCTGAATTTTTTTGAAAATCCAGAATTCGAGGAGGAGAACGGCAGCCTGAGGAATATAGCAGTAGCGCGGAAAAGCCAGGCTTGTCCGCTTCTATAATTTTTTTTGAAAGAGAAAAGTAATATAAGCTTGGAAAAGGTTGTAAAAACAGATATTTTGTCAAAGAAAAAACCGCAATTTGCGGCAAGCAAATTGCGGTTTTTTGGGCTTTGCAGGCTATATTAAATCGAAGAAAGAACAGCCTCACTGGGTCATTCCAGGGTGGTGGAAGGTGTACCTTCATGTTATGGGCGACTTCAACAATGGTATAACCCTTATACCTTCGGAGGTGAGCTATTTTAACTTTTTTCGCTTCAACAGAGTCTGATTTCTCATCTGTCTGCACCTCACTTACTCAAAATGAAAGCTCCGATCTGGATAGGTATGTCCCAAAAACGCTGTCATTTTATGTCGAAATAAGCAAGCGGCCTTGCTGTTTAAAATATTGCAATTTTTCACCAGCAAAGCCGCTTACCCTTTACTCTAAAAAGACAAAAAACCTGCCGCTAAGAATGGCAGGTTTAGACACATATTCTTTCTGCGGCAACCAGGCTGTCATAGTGCCGGTAAGCACCGTAGACCCTATGGCTTTGCGTCCCTGCCTTTCGGCAGGTTTGCCCTTAGTGCTTGATTCATATGAAAATTAAAATCTATTTTAATTGAAGTAGATATTTTATGAAGTTTCGTTATCTGGCACATACTTTAGTATGTCACCAGGCTGACAATTCAATATTCTACAAATTGAGTCAAGTGTTGAGAACCGGATTAGTTTTGCTTTATTTGTTTTCAAGATTGATAAATTTGTCTTAGTGATGTTTATTTTTGCTGCTAACCCGATGGAATTTATTTTTTGCTGCAGCAATAAGTGTTCTAAATTTACAAGAATAGCCATAATGATTCATCCCTTATACTAATTCGTACGTTCGTTATATTATAATCATAGAATAAATCCCTTTAGGTAATGCATAGTCCTAATTGTCGTAATCCTTGACTGTAATGGTATACCTACTTTTGACAGACTTTTTTTACCAAACATCTATTACCTCTCTGCAGAACAAATTTTTACTCCGAAGGATTTATCTATGCTTTTGAATACAGTGCAGGCTGGAGAAAGCTCCAGTTTTTTTCAACCGGCAGCTTTTCGAGCCTCTCCCCCGCATTTCACGCAATCGGCGCAACCATGTGATTCGGTCCAAAGCCTTTCCGCAGTCACAGCCCATTTTTCTGCGGTATTCACACACTTACAGCTCAGGCTGTGTACGTCCTCCGGTTTGATAAAATCCGTCGAGGCTGCACCGGACACCTCTACCATCTCTGTCAGTCTACCTGGATTGTCCAGCAGAGGGCAGGGCCTCAGATGGTTATCGTTAAAGGGCTGATTCATATGATACTGCATGAACAATGGGGACTGCAGTGCCTCAAGAACGGTTTTTTCATAAATGTTGGAATCTGAATAATGGATAAACGCACATGGCTCGATATCCCCGTTAGCATTGATATGCAAATACCTGCGCCCGCCAGCGATGCAGCCAGCTGCATATTCGCCGTCATTCCAGAAATCCAGGGTGAACAGAGGTTTTGTTTCACGGAAGTGACGAATCTGGCGATACATAAATTCACGCTGGTCGGCGGTTACCATCAAGTCGGGGACCGCATCCGCGCCCACCGGCATATAGGTAAAGAACCAGGCAAATTTTGCCCCCTTGTCGACCAAAAAATCAAAAAATTCATCGCTGCCGATCACATCGGTATTATAGCGCGTATAGCAGAGGGAGGCGCCAAAGGCAAGTTTTTTTCGTTTCAGAATATCCATAGCACGAATGACCGCCTGATAGGTACCCTTGCCGCGGCGGGAATCCGTTGCTTCTTCAAAGCCCTCAATGCTGATGCCGGGAATAAAGTTTTTCACACGCAACATTTCGTCGGC
>CAYZDF010000108.1:0-7106 GCA_964477085.1 uncultured Gracilibacteraceae bacterium
TCATGGATTTTGAAGAATCCAGCGGGAGGATGAAGCTGCTGTCGATTCATCCGGGAATTGAGTTAAAGGATGCTTTAGAAAATACAGGTTTTCCACTGATCAGAGACCGGAAAACCCCGCTGACCGATCCCCCAACAAGTGAAGAACTTGAATTGCTGAGGAATTTTATTGATCCAACCGGTTTATACATATAGCTGTAACTTATTTTAACCGGCTGGAGTTAAGAAAACCCTGTTCTCAAAAACTATATCAGCAAAATTGACTAGCAGATATGGTTTTACTTCTTGAATTAGATCCTCAACATTAAACGAATCAGTTATAATATAAATCTAACGTATTGGTAGTCGATTAGGCTATATTTTTTAGTGTGCTTATATTCAAATCCGATACATCGTTTCAAAACTTAAAATTAAAAATCAGGAAAGAAGGAACCAGAATGAATTTAAGCAGATTTCCCCGCCGTCATTATACCCCCTACATTACTCCAATCGAGAAACTTGACCGTTTATCCACCATACTTGGCGGACCTACAATTTATATGAAACGTGATGATTTACTTGGCTTAACTGGAGGCGGTAATAAAACACGCAAGCTGGAATTCCTGATGGCCGATGCTTTGGAAAAAGGGGCCGACACTATTATTACCTGCGGTGCCGTACAATCCAATCATTGCCGTCTGACATTGGCTGCAGCGGTCAAGGAGGGATTATATTGCCACTTAGTTTTGGAAGAACGCGTAACAAACAGCTACAATCCAAAAGCTAGCGGAAACAATTTTTTATTTAACCTACTGGGTGTTGAAGCTGTTCACGTTGTTAAAGGCGGAACAGATCTCAATCTTGAAATGAAAAATATTGCTGGTACATTAAAAAAAAGAGGGCGCAAACCTTATATCATACCCGTAGGCGGCTCCAATGAAATCGGCGCACTCGGCTGTGTTTCATGCGCTCAAGAGATGATGCAACAAACCTTTGAAATGGGGTTGAGACTTGACAGTATTGTGTTGACAAGCGGAAGCGCGGGCACTCATGCCGGTATATTAACCGGCATTGTTGGCCTTAATGCCCGCATACCTGTGATAGGAATTGGCATAAATCGCAGAAAGGAAGAACAAGCAGAGGCCGTTTACTCACTCTCAGTTAAGATCGCTGACAAGCTCGAGTTAAAAAACCCGCCTCAGCGGAGTGACGTAATTGTATTTGATGATTATGTGGGGGGAGGCTATTCAATACCAACGGATGAGATGATTGCCGCGGTAAAGAAGTTGGCACGAATCGAGGCCATTTTACTGGATCCGGTCTATACCGGAAAAGCGATGGCTGGTCTGCTGGATTTGATTGAAAAAGGTTATTTCAAAGCTAAGACCAATATCCTGTTTTTGCATACAGGTGGATCTCCGGCGATATACGCTTATATCGAAGAATTCTTTAAAAAATAATATAAGAGAAAAGGATTTGTCATGGAAATATTATACATAGCGGCAGCTGCTTTATTGACATTGCCAATCACCACCTTTGATATTTACAAAAAAACAAATCTACCCGGACTGACATTATGTATATTGCTGGCAATACCTTCATGGCTCCTGGGCAACAATTTCCCGCTTGTTGGCGGTCCTGTTATTGCCATCGTTAGCGGTATGGTGCTAGCCTCCATATGGGAAATTAACGAATATTTTATATCTGGCATTAAATGCGTGGCAAAAAGAATCTTGCAGGTGGCCATCGTGCTATTTGGTTTTCAGATGAACCTGAATCTTATTCTTAGTTTAAGCAGTAATTCTGTTATCCTGGTGATCTCAACCTTTTTTACAGCTTTGCTGGTGGCTTTCCTGCTGGGTCCAGTTATCGGTACAAACAATAATGAAAGGCTTTTAATCGGAGTCGGCACCTCAATCTGCGGAGGATCTGCGATTGCTGCCACAGCTCCCATCATTAAAGCCAACAATAACGAAGTGGCCGCTTCTATCTCAACCATTTTCCTCTTTAATGTTCTGGCTCTTTTCACTTTTCCGCTGATCGGTAACATGCTGCAAATGAGCGATTTTCGTTTCGGATTGTGGGCCGGTTCGGCTATCAATGATACTTCTTCAGTGTTGGCCGCCAGCTTTGCCTACAGTAATTCTGCCGGACAAACAGCTACTGTAGTTAAATTAATGAGAACTCTTTTGATTATCCCTACAACTTTAATACTGGCTGTATTCCAGTCAAAAAAAGAACAAAATAAAATAGCCAGCTTCAGCATCTATAATAATTTTCCCTGGTTCGTCATAGCTTTTTTGGCAGCCAGTATTATCAACACATTAAATATAATCCCACCGGAGATAAAGTTATTTTGGTCACAGGCAGGTAAATATTGCATCGTGACGGCTATGGTGGCAATCGGCCTGAACACAAACGTAAAGGAATTATTTTTGAGCGGAAAGAAGCCTGTATTACTTGGCTTGTGTTGTTCCCTGGCGATCATCCTGTTTTCACTGTTGTTGCAGGGTATGCTGGGAATAATTTAGCGTCGCAATAATATTTAAATGGAAAAATTTTTTTCGGCAATTTTCATGATCAACTGATCCAAAAAATAGCCAAAGTGCTCCCGATCATCTAAAAGCAAAGAGCGGTTTTCCAGTATCATTTGTCTAACTTCTGTTAAAAATAGCTGATCAAAAGCCATATTTTGTGTTTGCATATCAAGCAGCCTAAGCATTACCGACAAAAATCGTAATGGAGCATATACCTGCGGGTCAATGTACATCTCTTTGGCAGATGCTGCAATATAGGCTAAAAGGTCATAAGTTTTGTAATTATCTTCCATCAGATTGCCTTTCTTACTGCCCATATTCTTGCCAGTGTAAAACCTCAGACAACGGACGGCGCGTGGGAACTCGGACCGGTTTATGTGGATAGCCCACAATTACAAGCAATTCCGGTTTGATATGTTCGGGTAATTTTAGGGCGGTTTCAATAACTTTTTCATGAAAACCGCGGACAACACAACTGCTTAGACCTATTGCTTCTGCTGCCAGCATGATGTTTTGGGCAGCCATAGCAACATCCATCATCCCCAGCACTTCAACGCCCATTTTCCCAGCCCGGTCCAATTCTCGCTCGTAGTCTACACAGAGGCACACCAAAGCTGGCGGAGTCTGCAGTATACCGGGTAAAAAAGCCGTCAACCGCTGTAACATATTTTCATCGTCAACGACCACAAGCTGCCAGGCTTGGGCATTGCTGCCGCTGGGCGCCCAAATGGCAGCCTCTCCCAGAAGTTCCAGGTGCTCTCTTTTAACCCTTTGGTCTGTAAATCTTCGTACACTGCGTCTTTTTTGGATCAACGCCAGTGTTTGTTCAATATTCATGGCAGCTCCCGTTTATTCCCAAATGTCGCCTAAGTCATAATCCCGAGGTATATTCCATTCATGGATTTCATCTGCAGAAGGCGAAGCATAGCTAAGCACTTTACTTGTGTACCAATTCAGTTTCTGTTTAATACCAACTAAATATTCTGCATGCTTTAAACCGGCCAGCATAACATCAATGACCGGTACGCCGATCTCGTTTTGCAACTCTTCGAAAAAACCATATTCCATTGTGCAACCCAGAAGAACTACTTCTGCCTTATCATGCTCAACTGCCTTTTTTGCTTCTTCGCGAATTCGAACCGCTGTAAGCTGGGGATCCTTCTGAAACTGAAGAACGCCCAAGCCAAGGCTGCGAAAAGATGCCAGTTTGTCAGCATATCCATAACGACGCACATTATCAAGCATCTGCGAAATCCACTTGTCACGGCCTACAATAATCGAAAAGCTATTTCCCAGGGTGGAAGCTAACTGCATAGATGCTTCGGCAGGTCCGACGACAAACATAGACTCACAAATTTCACGTGCTGCATAGAGAGCCGGATCGTCGAAACAACCAATTATGGCAGCATCGTATCCTTTTTTTTCAGCTGTTTTTACCGCCTTTAATATTTCTTGATAGGCAATAGATTGATAATATAAGTATTCTAAATGTTTTGGCCCTCTCGGCATACTGACAACATCGACAACTGTCTTCTCTTCTTTATATTTTTCCAGGTATTCTTTAATTTCTTTATTCATCGTATCGTAGGCGCTAGGCTTGATGTAGAGAATTTTTTTAGTCATGGTGTACCGATCCTCCTTACGTTTGCTGTAATCCGGTTATCCAAGCGCCGTTACTGCAAGTTTGTGCAACTTTACCGTATTTTTATGACAGCCTAACAGCTCAATAACCGGAAATACCAAGTTTTTTAGCATATTGTCTTGCTTTTTCGTCCTTGTAGATCCCATTTTCTTCGAACACAGCACCATCAAATAAAAGGGTCGGGTTCAAGACAGTGCCGTCCGTATGGGCGGCAGCATTCCAAGATGCTCCACGCAGGGTTGAAACCTGCGTGCCAAAACCAAATTCGATTCCGCCAAAAACACGCTCATCTTCAACTATCCTACCGGTAGGTTTTGTAACACCTGGGTTAAAACCCATTGAATAATGAGCCAGCCGATACATATTAGAATCATTCCACGATTTCATCCAGTCGCTGAAAAGCTGAGCCTGCCGACCACCTTCAATAGATACTGCATGACCTTCCTTCAATGTTAAAGTAACTGGTTCATGCAATATGCCTATTTCCTGAGGCGGAAAAATAGCACCGTCAAAGACCAGAGTACCTTCTATAGTCTCTTCAACAGGGCACCAGCTTACCTGCCCGCTCAACATGGTTGAATTACCAGGGATTAAGGCCCTCTGGCCGGCGTGTTTTATAAAACGTCCCCGGTTGTAGGCTTTCAAGTCAGTACCGATTTTTGTACGAACAATTACTTCATCGGTATTGCCTAATACTTCGCAAAGGTATTCTCCGAATTCGATAATCAAGTCAACATCTAAATTCGCCAGGGTGTTAACAAGCATTTCTACATCCATTCCGCAAAGACAGGTATAGCGGGCTCCGTTAGCCATTGCCTCGCGGAAACAATCAGAATGCATAATACAAGAATAAGCCAGCTCAATCCAGACATCGGCTTTCACTACTGCCCCAGCAACCGGCGCTGATGGTTGAGTAAATGATTCTTTTTGCATTGGATGCTTGATTAATACTGGTGAAGCACCGATCACATAGGCAGCGTTTATTATAGCATCAGCAACTCGCATATCAGTCGCTGTATCAACATTTACAACCAGTGTTTCGCCGGGTTTAGTAAGCATAATGTCGCGAACAAGTTGCATCGCTCCCTTTGCTACTTCCAAATATTTGTACTCATCTCTCATTTCTATACCGATATTATACTTCATCGCCTTCCTCCTCATTGATGATAATTGTAAGATATGCCAGCCGTAATCGAGACATCTATATTATCAATAACCAGGAACGCTAAGCTTGAGGCAAAATTCCCTTGCTTTCTCATCAACGAACATTCCATTTTCTTCGAACAGTTTGCCGTCGTAATAAACAGTGGGGTTTAAAACAATTCCATCTGTATGAGCGGCCGCTTCCCAATATGCTCCCCCCAGAGATTTACCCTGTGAGCCAATACCGAATTCATAACAACCAAAAACACGCTCATCCTCAACAATGCGACCAGTGGGTTTGGCTACACCGGGGTTAAAACCAGGTGACCAGTGAGCTAGTCTGAACATGTTGGGATCATTCCAGGATTCTAACCAACCTTTAAATAGTTCTGCTTCCCTGCCACCATCAATGCTGCGAATAAGCCCTTTTTCAATCTGAAGAATAACTCTGTCTTTCAGGATTCCAAGCTCCGCCGGTGGAAATAGTGCACCGTCAAAAACCAGAGTACCCTCGATAGTTTCTTCAAGAGGACATACCGTTACTTGACCGCAAAGCATAACCGGCCATCCTTTTTGGGTTGCTTTCTGCCCCGAGTGCTTCACAAATCGGTTTCCCTTTTGTGCTCTGAGATTTGTACCAGCAGGAGATTTAACAACAATTTCATCGGCTTTTTCAATTACTTTAACCATATATTCGCCAAATTCAATAATAGTCTCAACATCGACATTTGCCAGAGTGTTAACAAGCATTTCCACGTCCATTCCACACAGGCAGGTGTAACGGGTGCCAAAATCCATAGCTTGACGAAAACAATCGCTATGCATTACAGTATTATAGGCCAGCTCAATCCAAACATCTGCCTTGGCAACAGCCGCTGCTACCGGAGCCGTCGGCTGGGTAAATGCTTCTTTTTGAAGTGGATGCTGTAGCAAAACCGGTAGTGCACCAATTGTGTAAGCTGCCTTGGCAACGGACTGCGCTACCCGCATATCCGTTGCCGTATCAACACTGATAACCAGATTTTCTCCAGGCTGTACCAGCATTATTTCATTTACAAGCTTCATCGCGCCTTTTGCTACTTCCAGAGCTTTGTATTCATCACGCATTTCAATCCCAATATTAAAATCCATTTTATACCTTCCCTTCTTATTAGCATTAATATCATTTTTATTAGACTAATTATTTCTTAAAGAATCAGCCATTTTTTGCAGTTCCGGGTCCACAACCTTGCCTCGATTGGTAATCTGCTTTCCATCAAGGAATACAGATGAATCAGGACATGTGCAGTCAATGTGAGATGGAGCAGGAAGACCATCAGGCGGTATCAGGTGCATGCCAATACTGCCGAAACCCCATTGGCTTCCACCCCAGAGTCTTTCATCCTCACCAATTTGACCAGTCAACTTGGCATTTGGGTGAAATCCGACGCAGGTATGAGCAGGCCTGAGCATCTGAGGGTGGTTAAAGGAATACAGGTATTGCTCAAAATCGGATGCCAGGCGCCCACCACTGATTTTTATGATTTGGCCTTTTTCAATATAAATATTAACCGGTACATCTACCTTGCCGAATTGAGGAACAATAGAGCCGTCAACTACTATGACACCATTGACGCTTTCCAGCTCCGGTGCCCAGGCAATCATACCGGACAATTGATGGATCCCCGGCCGATCAGCATAGCCGTTACGGCTAAACACCGGGTGTAAAGGATTATTCATGAACTCAATATTAGACCCAGCTTCTGAAGTAATCCTTACCTTCTTTGCCTTAGCAATCATTTCCCGAACCTTTTCCAAGAAAATTTT
>CAYZDF010000109.1:0-7092 GCA_964477085.1 uncultured Gracilibacteraceae bacterium
GGATTCTTAGGCCCGCCCTCGAACGACCGTTTTGTGCACTAGAATAACGTTCCATAGCCCAAAGGAACCATACTTTTTTCAGAAAAACTGAAAACTTTTTATAACTCAATAATGTTTATTCGATACAATACTATTCTATACACATCTTTTAGTCTTTGCAAAACCCAAAGATACCATACAGAGTCCGTATTTGAATCATACGACTCAAGAGAACTCACTAACTATCGAAATCCATTCTACACTACTAATTTTAGTCTTAATTACTTCTAAAACAGCTTTTTTAAAATTGTTTAAATAATAATTGCTCAAAGTCTTGGATTGTACCCTTACTGACACTCTTACCATAACGAACCATCAGCATATTAGCAGGATGGGATGTTATTTCTTCCTCATCAGTATCTTTTACAACAAGTTCCACATGCTCCATCAGTCTGCGCATCATCTCTCGGTACTCCCAGACATGCATCCCCGTACCTTCCAGATCCCAATGCCAATAATACTCTGTGGCTAGTACAACGTAGTTTTCCATAATCGTATCCTGAAATGCGACTTCAAGCATACCACGTGCTACCCCATATTTGCGGACTTTTGGTGAAACTTCGATGGCCCCCAATTCCAAAACCTGTCGCGGTCCTTCCGACCAACGCTCAAATTCATCAGGAGGGTGAAAGGTGACATATCCAACAAGTTCTCCGTTCAGTTGAGCGGTAACCACTTTTCCCTCAGCTAAGCGGCTTATTTCAAGCAATGCCTTTTTTTGCCTTATAGCCGGCCTAAAAGCCTTTAGTAGAAGATCGATGCTTAAAGATTCCAACGTTTCAGGAGAAGTCACACCATTGATGACCAATTCTCCTTCAGGAGTATTGATTGTTCGAGTACTGTTTGTCCAAATATCAGCCACGTAAATAGCCTCCCAGATTACCTCTATCTTCCTCTCCTGGCTTTAATTATACACTTAAATGAAATAAAAGTAAGATTAATAAGACAATCAGGTCTTAGTTTTTAAGACCTGATTGTGCTGTTTTAGATAAATAAGTCTATTTGTTTGCCTATGCTTTAAGCTTTCTGCTTACTGCGTTCTGTTAATTGACGAGCAATATGGTTGAATTTCTCAGACTCATACTCTTCAATCTTGCCGGCATCCGATAGCTCGGCTAATTTAGGATCGATCGGCAATTCACCCAAGAATGGGATTTCGTTATATTCAGCTTCTCTTTCCCCGTTTGGTTTTCCAAAAATTTCGATTCGTTTCCGACAGTCCGGGCATTCAACATAGGCCATATTTTCTACCAGCCCATAGAAGTTGGCCTCATACATGTTAGCCATTTTAATCGCTTTACGAACAACCATGTTGGCAAGTTGTTGAGGACTGGAAACGATAACCACTCCATCAATCGGTATGGATTGAAAAACAGAAATCGGGACATCACCTGTTCCGGGCGGAAGATCAATAAGAAGATAATCCAGTTCACCCCAGATGACATCGGTCCAGAATTGTTTGACCAATTGAGAGATAATAGGTCCTCTCCAAATGACCGGGTCGTCCTCATTGGCGATCATAAGGTTAAGGGAGATAATTTTAATCCCATTAGGAGTAACCGCCGGAAGGATTCCGATTTCATTGGCGTCAGCTTTATCTTTAACACCAAAAATCTTGGGGATACTTGGGCCTGTTACATCTGCATCCAGCACTCCTACTTTAAAGCCCTGACGCATCATGCTAACCGCGAGCATTCCTGTGACAGAAGACTTCCCTACTCCTCCCTTACCGCTCATCACTGCAATGACATTTTTGACTTTGCTCAGCTTTTGCGCTTCAGTAAGTTCGGGTACTGAAGGACAGCTCCCTGAGCAAGTGGAAGCAGACGAACAACTACTACATGAATCAGCCACTCTTATTACCTCCAATTATCTTTCTATCTTGTCTATAGGCTCAAATCAGTGGAAAGACACGAACCTATAAGTAACAGTTGGCAAACAGGTCCTCAAAGGGCTTGTTTCCACATACTAATAGTAACAACAAATAGGTAATTTCGCAAATTTTAGACAATATTTTTTTGAACCAGTTTTTCTAATTGATTTAGAAGATCCGTGAAAACCGTAAGGGCCTGACGAACAGGTTCAGGTTTTTCCATATCCACCCCTGCTTTTCGCAGAAGATTGATGGGATAATCCGAACCTCCACTGCTTAAAAACTCCAGATATCTTTCTATTGCCGGCTGGCCTTCTTCAAGAATCTGTTGAGCCAAGGCTGTTGCCGCAGAAAAACCGGTAGCATATTTGTAAACATAGAACGCATTGTAGAAATGAGGAATACGTGCCCATTCCATATCAATCTGCTCGTCGATAACAATATCAGAACCAAAATATTGGATATTCAAATCACGATAGATCTTGGATAAGGATTCAGCGGTAAGAGATTCATTTCTCTCCACAGCTTCATGTATCGCCTTTTCAAATTCGGCGAACATGGTCTGTCTGAAAACGGTACCTCTAAATTGCTCTAGATAATGATTGATAAGATAAGCTTTCATCTTGTCGTCATTAGTCGTTTCAATCATATGGCGCATAACCAGCGATTCGTTTAAGGTTGAAGCAACCTCAGCCACGAATATGGTATAACCAGCATAGAGATGGATCTGTTTCTGGTTAGAGAAATAGCTGTGCAGGGCATGCCCCATTTCATGGGCAAGAGTAAATAGAGAATTTAAGTTGTCTTGATGATTGAGTAAGACAAAAGGATGAGAACTATAAGTCCCCCATGAATAGGCACCGCTTGTTTTACCTATATTTTCGTAAATATCAATCCAGCCGGAATTGTACCCTTCATCCAATACTTTTAAATAATCTTCTCCCAGAGGTTCCAGGCCCTTTCGGACTGTCGCTTTAGCTTCTTCATAAGGGATGTTGGCTTCCAGCTCAGGCACAAATGGTACATAGATGTCGTACATGTGTAATTCGTCCACTCCCAGGACTTTTTTACGCAGTTTAATATACCGCTGAAAAGCCGGCAGGAAGTCGTGTACCGTCTGGATCAGAGAATCATAGACTGAGACCGGCACATTATCGTTATCCAAGGCCCCTTCGATCGCTGAAGGATACTTCCTAGATCTAGCAAAAAAGACATCGGCTTTAACGCTGGCGTTAAGCATCGCTGCCCAGGAATTAACCTGTTTACCATAGGCTGCATAGAGCGTGGTGAAGGCATCCTGCCGAATCCTCCGATCCTTGCTCTCCATGTATTTAATAAAGTTACCTTTGGTGAGTTCGATTTCACGTCCCTCTTCATCTTTGATATAACCGATCTTGAGGTCAGCATCATTGGCCATACTGAAGATGGTGCTGGGCGCAGCCGCTAATTCACCTGCTTCAGCTAATAACTTCTCTTCAGCTAGTGACAGGACATGTTCTTTCTGTCGGAGGATATTCTCTAGATAATGATCATAGATATCCATTTTGGGGTCTTTTCGCAGATCATCAAATTGATCTTGCGGAATAGCCAATATTTCCGGGACGATAAAGGATAGTGTGCTGCCGGCCTGTACAGATAGCATGCTTGCTCTGTCTGTCATTCCTTGGTAACGGGATATCCGGTTATCCTCATCCCTTCTCATCCTGGCATACGTAAACAGATCTTCAATATTAAGACTTAAGTTGTCAGCCCATTCCAAGCATTCCGCAAAAATATCGGCACTTTGAGCCAGATTGCCCCGATACTTTTCGGAAAAAACGATAAGCTTTTCAGTTTCTTTAAAACATTCTTCCCACGCTTCATCTGAGGCAAAGATATCCTCAAGGTTCCATTTATGTTCTTGCAGGATTTCTTCCCTCGACCGTAAAACTTGAGACAAAACGAATCCCTCCTAACCGTGTATCTTCTCTGAATTATTATACACAGTTGAAGGGAAAATTACTAATTTTGGCATTCAGTTTTCCAATACCATCATTAGCTTTACGTTAAGCTCCTGAAATCCTCTGTCTCTGTCTCTGTCTCTGTCTCTGTCTCTGTCTCTGTCTCTGTCTCTGAAATATTATAAGGGAATGTGAGTCACTATATACTGGTATTACTATGTCCACTTGGAATAAGGATTTCGCCCTAGATTGATATTTGAGTAGCGGGAATCGTCCGTAATCTCTTTTTCCGTATTCACCCAGGAAGGAAAGAAAATGGCATAATCTTTGTGAGAAATTTCAACGTCTACGGTAATAAGCCCTTCGTTATCGGCTTGATACACGTCAATTTCCCAAATTAAATCCTGTTGTTGTATTTTATACCTCTCTTTGACGATGGGTGGACAGACTGCCAACTCTATTAGTTTGGTTATTTCCTCAGCTGTAACCTCCTTTTGAGGCGTTTCCAGTTCAAAACGCTCTCCACCTGAAATATAATCCTTGACTGTCATAGACATCGTACCATCGATAATCCTGAATCTTACCGAGGGATTTTCCGACAGATAACCTTGAATGATGTTGATCCCCTGTTTCAGCTCTGGCAGTAAATCTATATGGACGAGAAATTTACGTTCTAACTCCAATGCCATACTTCCAACTCCTCCTACTATGAAAAAAAGGTTATAGTAAGATTCAATTGATAAATTATACCTTTTTTCTCAAGGTTTTTTACTGATGAAATTATATCCTATCTTCCATATAATTTCCAATCTATCATATTGCTTACTGATCTGTCATACTTTTACGTCAAGCGGGCTTTCCAAACCATACAGCCGACCAAATTACCACTAATCTCTAAAAAAGAGAATCGTAAATGCAAAAGAGAGAATGGTTCACCACTTAAAGCAGTTTGCCATTCTCCTGTCCTTTACTTATTTTCCCGTCCAAATAAGGTACATAATCGTACCAGTTACAACTGATGTTAAAGTGGTAAGTTCCTACTTCATGCTTAGTTTTTGCAGAGCCTCAACTGCTGATGAATCAGCCAAAGTAGTGGTATCCCCAATGGCACGCCCTTCAGCAATATCCCTAAGGATCCGGCGGATGATCTTACCGCTTCGTGTCTTAGGCAATTCTTCTGTCAAATAAATGTCATCAGGTCTGGCAATAGCACCGATGCGCACCGCAATGAAATTCTTTAATTCGCTGATAAGTTCTTCGCTAGGGGTAAATCCTTCTCTTAAGGTAACAAAAGCTGCTATAGCCTGGCCTTTAACTTCATGGTTTTTTCCGATACAAGCTGCTTCAGCAACTGCAGGGTGTTCAACAAGAGCACTTTCCACTTCAGCAGTGCCAATGCGATGACCGGAAACGTTGATCACATCATCTACCCTGCCGATGATCCAGAAGTATCCATCCTCATCGACTTTGGCACCATCACCGGCAAAGTATAAATTAGGCCAGTTACTCCAATAGGCATCTTTAAATCGGTTATCATCTTTATAGATGGTACGAAGCATTGCCGGCCAGGGTTCGGTAATTGCTACAAAACCAACCTCTCCATTTTGAACCGGTTGACCTGCCTTATTCAGGATTTCAACCTTGATACCAGGGAATGGGACGGTACATGATCCAGGCTTGAGTGGGGTGATTCCTGGTAAAGGTGATATCATGATCATACCCGTTTCTGTCTGCCACCAAGTATCAACGATCGGACATTTTTCTTTACCGATATGTTTATAAAACCACATCCACGCCTCTGGATTGATAGGTTCCCCTACTGTTCCCAAGAGTCTCAGACTGGATAAATCTCTGCTTTCTGGGAAGCTTACTCCCCATTTCATGAATGTCCGAATGGCTGTGGGGGCCGTATAGAAAATAGTTACTTTATACTTCTCGATAATCTCCCAGAATCTATCCTTTTGCGGATAATCCGGTGTCCCTTCGAAGAGAACGATGGTGGCTCCATTGGACAACGGACCATAGACAAGATAACTGTGCCCTGTAATCCAGCCGATATCTGCCGTACACCAGTAGATATCATCTTCTTTGAGGTCGAAGATCATTTGATGGGTTGTCGATACCCCGGTAAGATAACCTCCGGTCGTATGTACGACCCCTTTTGGTTTTCCCGTTGTCCCACTGGTATAAAGAATAAACAATACATCTTCGGCATCCATTGGTTCCGCTGGACAATCAGGGGATGTATCTTTCATCAGATCATGGTACCATACATCTCTATTGTCAATAATTTCGATATCCATTCCCGTACGGTTGACAATAATAACCTTTTCGATTCCTTGAACACCTTTTAAGGCAGCACAGACATTCTCTTTAATGGGTAAAACCTTACCTCGGCGGTAAGCGCCGTCAGATGTGATCAGCACTTTGGATCCGGCATCATTGATTCTGTCTCTGAGAGCTTCAGCACTGAAACCACCAAAAACAACACTATGGGGTGCTCCAATACGGGAACATGCCAGCATAGCTATAACAGCTTCAGGTACCATCGGCATATATATAGTGACAACATCACCTTTATTAACACCCATGGATTTTAGGACATTAGCAAACTTACAAACTTCCTGATGAAGCTCTGTATACGTAAAGACTTTGGAGTCTCCGTGTTCTCCTTCAAAGATAATCGCGGGCTTTTCTTTCCTGGGACCTTCCAAATGCCGATCAAGGCAATTGTATGCTGCATTGATCTTTCCGCCATCAAACCATTTGGCATGCGGTGGGTTCCATTCCAATACAGTATCCCACTTTTTAAACCAACTGAGTGTAGAGGCTCTTTCTGCCCAAAAAGCTAACCTGTCTTCAGCCGTCCGGTAAATCTCCGGATCAGAAACCAAAGCTTTTTTAGCAAACTCCTCTGAAGGCTGAAAGATGCGTTTTTCCTCCAACCCTTTAAACTGTTCTTCTGTCATTCTCTATTCCTCCGTTTCTAACCCCAAAAAAACCTCTTTTTTTATATTTTAACATAAGTAGAAGAAGAACGTAGCCTTTTAAAGATTGAACTGCATCAACCAATGGCTAAATAGCAAAATACCGGACTTAACCGGTTTTTTAAGTGTAGATTATTGCACTTATCATCACTATTTTTTCTAATGTCTTACCAGACGAAAGTATAATTGATAAGCTATGCTAGCACCCTGTTAACCCTAAATTTTATATATCCTGGTGGCAGATTTTTTGTAA
>CAYZDF010000110.1:0-1931 GCA_964477085.1 uncultured Gracilibacteraceae bacterium
GATAGAGCATCTGCCTTCTAAGCAGGTTGTCGGGAGTTCGAATCTCTCCAGGCGCACCATACATGGTGGATGTGGCGAAGTGGTTAACGCACCGGATTGTGGCTCCGGCACTCGAGGGTTCAAGTCCCTTCATCCACCCCAAATAATTACCTTGATTGACATAGCTTCTTTAGCAGCAAGCATAAAGAAGTTTTTTTAATTTTAGTTAAATTTGTAACTCGTGTTGATTTTTACATGAATTTTAACTAAGATTTGTATATTCACTAATTTTTATTGACTTACAATTTAATGTTAGGCATACTAATTGAGGAAGATTCATGAATGGAGGGCCTGAACGTGACAGAGAGATATGTTCAGACCTTGGAGAGGGCGTTAGATATCCTGGAAGTACTTGCTCGCTCTGAGGAGTCTTTAGGCGTTACAGAGATTGGTAATAGAATAGGGCTGCATAAAAGTACCGTCCACAGGATACTCCAGACGCTTTGTTATCGAGGATATGTGGAAAAGGAAAAAGACAGGGAGCGATATCGCTTAGGGATCAAGATTGTTGAACTTGGTATCCGTTTCTTTAATGATTTGGAGATTCGTAAAGTTGCTGCCAATATCATGAGTCTTCTGGCCAAATCCTTTGATGAAGTGGTCCATCTGGTGTTACATGACGACGGTGAAGTTGTTTATATAGACAAGAGAGAAAGTTCTCAGTTGGTCAGCATGCATTCTAAAGTAGGACGAAGAGCCCCTATGCATTGTACAGCAGTAGGGAAAGCGATCCTCTCCACGCTGCCTGAAGAAGAAGTCAGACATATCATTAAAACAAAAGGGATGCCTGGATTTACCCATAAGACTATTACCGATCCAGACTGTCTGATGGAACAACTGCGTGAGATTAAGAGATTGGGGTATGCTCTGGAAGCAGAAGAGAATGAGGTTGGTATTCTCTGTCTGGGAACACCCATCTTCGATTATTCAGGAAGAGCGATTGCAGCTATCAGTGTTTCCGGTCCGATTAACCGTATGAAGGAAAAGGGAACGGAAGGAATCGGTGAAGAAATAAAAAGAGCCGGTCTGGATATATCCGCTAAATTAGGATATTCATATTACAAGCATAGCTAATTTTTTCAAAAATCATACTTGACGGGGAATAAAAATAGGTTCATAATATTAATTAATCTAATAAATGAAACGACGTTTTACATAGTAAAACAAATGAAATGTGGTTATGGATGAATCTTTTTAGATTTTTTGCATATTATATCTAAGGATGAAACTATAACCAAACGTAATGGAAATTCGAAAAATTTCTCTTTTTTTTAGAAAAAGATGAAACACTGTATCAAGGAGTAAAACGCAACGGAGGTGAAAACACAAATGATGAGAATTGCTTCTTTGACTTATAATGAGGCCAGAGATTGCATTGGATGCGGTATCAGAGATGAAAAGCAAGTTTCTACCTATATCCTGTCATTTCAGATAGCTAATGAATTACTCAAGCATTATAAGGGCGAATGGAAGATTGCAACTCATGAGATCGTGCTTAATCTTGAGGGACTAAATTATCCCTTGATGATCGAACTCACTTCTGGGGCGATTAACTACGGAACGCTTACCACTCGTTTCTATCATCGCTATTCTCCAGAAAAAGGTGTTGTTGGTCTAGTTAATGATCTTTGTTCAGATCTTGCTATTCCGATGGGAAAGACCATGAAAGGCACCGGTTTCTTGTTTAATGTTTTAGTTAAGCTGGTTGAAATTTTTCATGCGCGCTGTGATCTGCGTATTCTTCCCGGTAAAGCAGAGGGAGAATGGGAAATCCGCCTCAACGGAGAGGGTCCTTCCGGTTGGGTCAGTGAAGATATGATTGCCGAGAACCGTTTTGGTGAGAAGATCGATATCTCCCAGTGGAAAAACCTAAGACCTGAAAAAGCTGCAAC
>CAYZDF010000110.1:1941-6941 GCA_964477085.1 uncultured Gracilibacteraceae bacterium
CTATATCTTCGGTTTTAACCGCTTCTGCAAGAATTTTCAGTGCCCAATGAAATAGAAGCTTTGCTTTCTTTTTGCTCATTATGTGAAACGCTGTTGCACATGACGAAACACAATCAAAAAAAGGGATCCCAAATAATTCCTGCTGCTATATAGAGAGATAATAGAGGGGTTAGTAATTTTGAGGAGATAAAGAAAGATTACTAAGCAGCATGGAACTTATAAATTGGGTCCCTCTTTTCATTATATCATTCATGGTTATTTCCGTAAATACACCATGATTTTGTTGTGTTTTAATATAAGAGGAAAAACAGAGCAAAATATGACGCATATTGGTGTCTTAATATTTTGACTATTTATATTTGAACTAGAAATTTTGTTTTAAATAAAGTAAGATTTATTTAGCTAAATGTGAGGGGGTAAAAATTCATGTCACAGAGTATGGAGCAAGCACTGCAGGAAGCCAAAGCAGTTGCCAAAAACATGCGTAAGAACATCCTAATGATGACTCACCGTGCCAAAGGAGGTCACCCTGGCGGTTGTCTGTCAGCTACCGATATCCTCGCTGTCTTGTACACGTGCTTCATGAGGGTCGATCCTAAGAATCCTGACTGGTCCGGCAGAGACTATTTCTTTTTATCCAAGGGTCATGCTGTTCCGGCCCAATATGCTGTACTTATCGAAAAGGGTTTCCTGTCTCGAGATGAGATCAAAGATTTCAGAGAAATCGAAGGAAGGCTCCCCGCTTATCCCAGTTGTGAGGCAACACCAGGTATAGATATGTCGTCCGGATCTTTAGGCCAAGGACTTTCCGTTGCAAATGGTACTGCTCTGGCAGCTAAGATAAATGGAACAGATCAAAGAGCATACGTCATGCTTGGTGATGGGGAACTGCATGAAGGACAAGTCTGGGAAGCAATGCTTACTGCGGCACATTTTAAATTGAATAATGTTTGTGCCATTGTGGATTATAATAAACTTCAGCTTGATGGTGCTCTTGATGAGGTCAAGTCTTTGGGAGATCTGAGAGCAAAATGGGATGCATTTGGATGGCATACCATTGAAATTGACGGTCACGACTACGAGCAGATTTACAAGGCTTTTGCAGAAGCGATAGCTCATAAGGAAGGCCCGACTGTTCTTATCGCCCATACCATTAAAGGTAAAGGTGTTTCCTTCATGGAAGATGAAGTAGGCTGGCACTGTGCTTCACCCAGTGATGAACAATTAGAAATTGCCTTGAAGGAGTTGAGCTGAAGATGATGATCGCACCACGCGACGCTTATGGGAAAGCCCTGGTCGAACTGGGCAAAGGAAACAATGATGTCATCGTTCTCGATGCCGATGTTGCCAAAGCATCGATGACCATCTTATTTAAAGAAGCTTTTCCCGATCGATTTTTTGATATCGGGATATCGGAATCTGATATTATTGGGACAGGAGCAGGACTTGCTGTTGCAGGTAAAATTCCTTTTGTAAATGCTTATGCTAACTTCCTTTTGGGAAATGGCTGGGATCAGATCCGCATTTCGGTCTGTTATGCTAATAAGAATGTGAAAATCATCGGTCATAATGTTGGTGCTTCTTCCGGTAAAGATGGCCCTACACATCTGCCTTTGGAAGATATCGCCCTCACACGGGCTTTTCCAGGTATGACCGTGATTGAGCCCGTAGATGGGATTGAAGTCAAAAAAGCAGTCAAAGCTTTAGCTGAGCATGTTGGGCCGGCTTATATGCGTGTTGGCAGACTTCCTATCCCCGTTGTCACCAAAGAAGAGGATGATTTCGTTATTGGTAAAGCCAATACGCTGCGCCAGGGAAGTGATGTTACCATCATCGCCTGCGGAGTGATGGTTTCCAAAGCATTGGTCGCTGCTGAAGCCCTGGCGAAGGAAGGAATCGAAGTTGAAGTCATCAATATGCATACCATCAAACCTTTGGATCAGGAAGCTATCCTTCAATCTGCCAGTAAGACGGGAGCAGTTGTTACAGCGGAAGAGCACACCGTCATCGGAGGTTTAGGTGGGGCTGTTGCTGAATTATTGGCTTGTACGAAGCCAGTGCCTATGAGAATAGTAGGTTCACCGGATCGTTTCGGTGTCTGTGGAACTTATGATGAGATCCATCAAATTCTGGGTTTAACATCTGAAAAAATTCAGGAAGCCGTCAAAAGTGTTATTAAACAAAAATAATTCTCAATATAAATATTTCGACGTAATAAAGAAATAAATTGGGCCATCTTAACTCTTGCAATTTATACTATTTAATAATATATTTAAATTGCAAATGCAATTATTTCTTTAAATAGCTTTTATGAAGAATGTTCATAGTATCATTAAAATTAGTGGCATTTCGATACGTCAAAAAATAAAAAATTTGCTATATACCATACTGAAATCACGTCTAATCTAATAGAATAGATATGGACAGACTTCTTATACAAATAAGCCAGTCGAAATTGTATCTTCTGAAATATCTGCGATTCGGTTACTAACCAATGTAGAATTTCAACAATGGGGATGATGAAATGAAACTGGGTTTTATCGGTCTGGGTAAGATAGGTAAGCCAATGGCGTTAAACTTACTTAAGGCCGGACACGAACTAATCGTATACAACCGAAGCATCACAGCTGTCAATGATCTTGAAATATCAGGAGCGATTGCAGCTGCTTCCCCTGCCCAGGTGGGGAAGGATGCTGAGGTTGTTTTCCTTTGCCTTCCTGTTGGACAGGATGTCATCAAGACGGTGACAGGAGCAGACGGCCTTCTCACAACCCTGAAAGAGGGGAGCCTGATCATTGACCATAGTACCATCAGTCCGTCTGATTCACGTCTGATGTATGAGACCAGTCAAGCACAAAAGGTTGGATTCCTGGATGCTCCGGTTAGCGGTGGGGTTGTTGGTGCTCAGAACGCCACCTTGAGTATTATGGTGGGCGGAGACCAGAAAGACTACGAACAGGCTTTGAATTTATTTCAGTTGCTTGGGAAGAATATCAGCTATTTAGGACCTTCCGGAAGCGGTAATGTTATGAAATTGGTTAATAACCTACTGGTTGGTATCACCAACGCCGCTTTGTCCGAAGCCTTTGTCCTGGCAGTCAAAAATGGACTTGATCCCAAGCAAGTTTTCGACATTTTGTCGAATGCTACCGGAGACAGTGCCATGCTCGGGCGAAATTTGCCAAATTTTGTCCTTAAGCGGAATTTTGAACCGGCCTTTACGCTTGATATGCTGAATAAAGATATGGGCTTAGCAGAAGAACTGGCTTTAAATCAGGGAGTAAGGCTTTTAATAGGGTCCCTAGCTCACCAAATTGGCAGGGAAGCAGCTTTTACTGGATTGGGTAGTGAAGATATGTCTGCCGTCATTAAGGTTCTGGAAGGGCTTAGCCAGGTACAAGTATCTCCAAAATAAGGAAAAATAATTAAGAAAAATATTGTCAAAGGCAGACTATTCTAAAATTTTTAAAATTTGTATTCATAATAATACAACAAATACTATGAAAGTTCGAAAAATAACGATATAATATACCTTAGGTAACAAACACAGTTACAATATATAAACATTATTGCCTGGGCTGAAGTAGCCCTAGGCGAGAAGGGGGAATTAAAGTGGGGGTTTTGGCAGAAGTTTATGAAAAGCTGAACACGTGCGGCAGATGTGGTTTCTGTCACGGAGCTTGTAAGACCTACAAGAAAGATGGAGCCGAATTCATGGTTTCCAGAGGTAGGGTTCAGCTGATCAAAGCTCTTGCAGACGGCAAAATTGAGGCTGACCACGAATATGAGGATGTCATCAACAGTTGTCTGCTTTGCGGTGAGTGCGCGATAGCATGCCCTAGTGGTGTAAGGGCCCATGAACTGGTATTGGTTGCTCGTCGTGATCTCAAACTGAAGAAAGGTGTTAAGCCTTTCGCTAAATCACTGGTACTTTCAAGTTTAACCAAACCCGGGTTGCTTTCCTTCGGATTCGGATTCTTTGCTGGTTTCGGCAAAAAAATGCTCAATGGATTGGGTGACGGGTTCCAATTCTATCGTGGCATTGACGTTCTTACGATGCCTGCTTCTAAGGTATCATTTACCAAACAGGTACCGGAAGTCATCACCGTTGCTAATCCTAAGAAGAAAGTTGCTTTCTACGTAGGCTGCTTCATGAATCACTCTTTGGTTGATAGTGCACACTCTGTTGTGAAAGTCTTAACCAAGAATAATATTGAAGTTGTTGTTCCCAGAGAGCAGCCATGCTGCGGTTTGCCACAATACGTATATGGTGACTTTGAAAGCGCCAAGGCACAGGGAAGAAAAATTATCGATGCTTTTGGCAAATATGACACCATTATTACCGCATGTGCTTCCTGTGCTTCTCAGTTGAAGAAGGAAATGAAAGAACTTTTCCATGATGAGCCTGCTTATCTGCCTAAAGTTGAGGCATTTGCAGCAAAATGCTATGAATTCTCTGAATTCGTTGCTAAGGAACTGAATGTTGAAGATAAATTGAAAAATGATACACCTCTTATCGTTACCTATCATGATCCTTGCCATATGGTTCGTTATAATACCATTACAGAACAACCTCGTAAACTATTAAAGAGCGTTCCAAGGCTGAATTATGTTGAAATGTTTGAAGCCAACAGATGTTGTGGTGCTGCAGGTCTGGTTCAAGCTTTCTATCATGAGCTTTCTACTGCAATTACAGCTGATAAGGCTCAAAACATTATCAACACCGGTGCAGAAGTAGTTGCCACCAGTTGTCCGGCATGTATGCTGAAGATCAACAGCGGTCTCAAACTGAAAGGTTCCAAAACTGAAGTTAAACACGTGGCTGATGTTTTAGCGGCTGCAATGGACTAATCATCACATGCACTGGTCTGACCATTCATAATAAGCATAGGTCTGACCAGCTGGTCTGACATATTTAATAAGAGTTTTTTATCAATTCTTTAGGAAGGGCGGGTAGTAATGAGCGATATAGTTGCAAAACTTAAAGGCATCGTTGGCGA